>JAGWBB010000032.1:44960-48145 GCA_021296095.1 Desulfurellaceae bacterium
GCAGCTGCACCCGCTGGACAACATCATGATTATTGCCGCCGTTTTCCTGCTGCTCGGCGACATCAGTCTGCGCACCCTGTTCGGCCCCCCGGCCGAATGAGCTGTCCGGGTCAAGAGGAGGATAGAAGAAGGCGATGAAACAGGTGTTCCTGGGTGTGTGGTGGTGTCTGGCGCTGAGCGGGTGTTCGTTCTGGATTTTTGGCGACGATAACGAAGACCACCTCATCGGCAAGCGCTACATTGACGAGAACGTCCGGTCAGAGATGCCGGTCTATGCCAGTCCCGAAGACGTGGAACCCCGAGAGGGGGACGTGATCGTCAAGCCGGGCCTGTTCGCCCGTCTGAACCCCTTTGCGTCGGACGAGGACGACGAGCTTGGTCCACCCGCCGAGGCCGACGACGACGGTAGCCTGTTTCGGAGCTTTCTGCCGTTTTAGCAGCTGGTCAGCCTGTCATACGTCGGAGCTGGTGAACATTTTTGGTCATGATGGCATAACGACTGTGGAGGCCACGGCGTGAACGTCCGCAAGCTGATCATCGAAGATGTTCGTTGTTTTGCCAGCAGGCAAGAGTTCAACATCCGCCCCCTGACCCTCCTGGTCGGTGAGAATAGCACTGGAAAATCTACCGTGCTGGGCTGTTTTCAAACCTTACATACTTTCGCAAACCCAAAACCATCTGGTTTTCACTTGGATTTTAACGTCGAGCCCTATCAGATGGGTACGTTCGTCGATATTGTGAGGAAATCTAACCCTCGAAAGAGAAGCTTCAAGTTAGGCTTTGAATACAAATCTGAAAACAAAAAAGAAAGCGCAGAATATATCCTGACACTGGCGGAAAAGGAGAAGGGTTCTGAACCTGCTGTTCAGGAACAACGAGTAATTCTTCCCAAGGGCGAGCTAGTCTTCGTTGAAGGTAAAGAGAAAATTAACGGACCAAATAGACAGAGTCCCAGCATTGACTCTGAAATTAGCGGGAGCATTGGAGAAGAGGGATTCAGAAGAATTGTCATTGGTGTCAATTCGCATCGGTTGAATGCGAACATATCTTCCAATCTGACTTCTATGGCGTTTGAAGCAGCGGATAAGGGGGACTCATCTCCCGAGGAGAAGGATTTTTATGAACTCGTTGAAAGACTGCCAGAGTCTTTATCGGGAAGACGGTACGGACCGTATGAGGAAGACCCTTACAGCTTCGCGCCCATTCGTTCCAAGCCGCAGCGAACCTATGACCCCCTGAAGGAAACTATTAGCCCCGAGGGAAGCGATATCCCTATGCTACTCATGAATATGTTCAGGACGAATGAGAAAGAATGGAAGGAACTCAAGGGACGATTGATTGAATTTGGCAAATCTTCAGGGTTGTTCTCGGACATTCACGTTAGAAGACTCGGAAAGTCCATGGGTGATCCCTTTCAACTGCAAATCAAAGTCAGAGGACCAAAGGTTAATATGATAGATGTAGGCTACGGCGTTAACCAACTTCTTCCTATTTTGGTGCGTATGATAAATTCACCTCCAAGGGTGCCGTTTTTGATGCAACAGCCAGAGGTTCACTTACATCCCAGAGGACAAGCGGAACTATCGTCCCTGTTGGTCGCTCTGATCAGACAGAGGGAGCATAGTTTTGTGATCGAGACACACAGCGACTACATGGTTGACCGGGCTCGTATCGAGATTATGAAAAAGAGAATAGAACCAGAAGATGTTTCGCTTATCTACCTGGAGCCATCCGGCAACAGCGTCAAAGTTCACAATATCGCGTTCGACGATCAAGCGAATTTACTGGGGGCGCCAAGCAGTTACCGTGAATTCTTTCTCAAAGAATCCGACAGATTGCTCGGTTTTGATTAAGGATCGAACTATGTGTCTGATTCTGGATACAAATAGATACGGCGATTTTCTTAATCCAGAGAATCAAGACATGAAACCCGTGAGAGATTGGATGAATGCTAAGAATGGCAAAATGGTCTACTCGTCAATAGGTAAGATAAAAAAGGAATTAAGACAAAGCCGGAAAATGAATGACAAATTCAAGGAATATCGGAGAGCAGGAAAAATTATAAGTTACCCTCGCCAAGCCATCGCTGAAGAAAAAACAAATCTGCCGAGCCATAAATCAGACGACCCGGATGTCCTCGCTCTAGCCCGAGTATCTGAGGTCACTTTGCTGGTCACAGATGATAGAGATTTACAGGCCGATTTTGAAAGAATCATTCCCGGAGGAAGAATCTACAAGACCAAAGACGACGCAGACTTTCTTAGCAGAGACCTCTGCCCATAACCCCGGCTGATTCTGGAATTGAGCAATGGCCCTACACCCCGACTTCCCCGATTCCTCCCACGCGATTCTTGACCCGGAGCTTCGCTGGTTCCCGGCAGACGAAACGCTGCGCGACATAAGCGCCAAAAAGCTGCTGCCGCCGCTGGTGGCCGAGCTTCGGCGGCAAGTGCAGACGTTCCGCAATAACGGCTACGCGGGCGCGAGCCCGACAAACCGCAGCCTGCTCAACTGGTGGTTCAAGGAACCTCATCTGCTGGAACAGGCTGACGGGATTTCGGGAATATAAGAATTTGTGAATCGGGTCGAATCCTTGACGGATATCAGCATTCCAGGCTTTAATTTTTCATGCGTCAAGAGACTGACCCTTTAGGAGAGGTGACGATGAAAAATGAGTTCACAGCGATCATCGAGCAGGACGGGGAATGGTATATTGCCTACTGTCCTGAAATTCCTGGTGCAAACGGTCAGGGCAGAACCAAGGACGCTGCACGCGAGAATTTGGCTGAGGCCATAGCGCTTATCCTTGAGGATCGCCGGGAGGCGGGACTGCGTGGAGTACCGCCAGAGGCCATCCGAGAAACGGTCACCGTCTCATGAAACGGAGCAGTCTGCTCCGTCACCTTCGAAGGTACGGTTGTGACCTCAAACGCGAAGGACGTTCTCATTCGCTGTGGTACAATCCTCAGACTGGCGCAGTCGAAACAGTTCCGCGCCATACGGAAATACCCAACCGCTTGGCCGGCAATATCTGCCGTAGCCTTTCAGTACCAGAGATTGGGAAGCATAGACCTCAAGGAGCACGATGAAATTTCACGCGATTGCCTATGGGACGGTCGGCACCCGCCCGGAGCTGGAGGCCGGCATGGCCGGGAAAAACCCGGCCCTGTATCAGCGCATGCTGA
>JAGWBB010000032.1:48155-50820 GCA_021296095.1 Desulfurellaceae bacterium
GCCGGCTTTGCCGGCTTCGGCCATCCCGAGCATCACCTGCAGATCGAGGGTATGGAGGCGACCGGCAGCCCCGGTCTGCTGAGCATGTTCATCGGCCAGCATTCCGAGCGGCTGCGCGTCGACGTGCTGGGCTATGTGCTCAACACCCATAATCCGCTGCGGGTGGCCGAGGATGTAGCCATGATGGATCATATGCTGCAAGGCCGTCTCAACGTCGCCTTTGTCCGAGGCTATCAGGCGCGCTGGGTCCAGAACTATGCCACCCGGCCGGGCGTCGAGGCGGTCGGCCACTGGAATAAAAAACAGGCCTCCGACCTGCTCAACCGGCGGGTGTTTGAAGAAGGCGTGGCGATCATCAAGAAAGCCTGGACCCAGGACACCTTTTGCCACCGGGGCGAGTTCTGGCAGTTCCCGCCTCCAGGCGCCACAAACCCGCATCCCATGGAAGCCTATACCCGCTACGGCGCGGGGGTGACAAAGGATATGCATATCGAACAGGTCGGCATCGCCCCGCGTCCCTACCAAAAGCCCTACCCGCCGCTGTACGCCGGGTTTACCCATAACACCGAGTCGATCCGCTACTGGGCCCGCGAGGGCGGCAAACCGATCATCATTCTCCTGCACGAAGAGCTGTGCGCCCGGCTGCAGAACATCTACCGCGAAGAGGCCGACAAGGCCGGCCGCACCGTCCCGCCCGGCACCGAGCTGGCCCTGGGCGGACAGCTGGTGGTGACCGACAGCGCCGCCCAGACCCAGCGCGCTCTGGCCGACACTCGCTGGTTCTGGGACAAATGGGGCATTCCGTTCGGCCTGGGGGTGGCCGAGCCGTTGATCGGGGACGCGGACAGCGTGTCGCGCAAAATCGAACTGGCGATCAAAATCGGCACCGACGAAATGTTCTTCCTGATTGGCGACGGTCTGCTGCCCCGTGACGTGGTGCTGCGCAGCTTTGAGCTGTTTGCCGAAAAGGTCATGCCGCGCTTNNNGCTCAGAAGGGCCACATCCACGGAATGCAGAGCATGGCCACGGCGAAGATCAGCAGGTCGAGCGGGATGCCGATTTTCAGAAAATCGGTGAAGCGGTAGCCGCCTGGTCCGTAGACCATCAGGTGGGTCTGGTAGCTGAGCGGCGAGGCGAACGCGGCCGAGGCGGCAATCGCAATCGTGATCGCAAACGGCCGCACATCGACCCCGAACTGCTCGGCGGTCTCGGCCGCAATGGGAAACATCAGGACTGCGGCCGGGGCGTGAGAGATACATTCGGTGAAGACCAGGGTGACCAGATAAACCAGGGCCAGCACCCCCACCGGCCCCAGCCCGGCACCGACCTCAACCAGAAACGAGGCCAGAAATTCAGCCACCCCGGTCTTGTCCAGCGCTCGGCCGATCCCAAACGCGGCGGCGATGAGAATCAGCACCGAGACATCAACGACGCGACGGGTTTCGCCCACCGACAGACAGCCGCACGCGATAACGCCAAACGCGGCCAGCAGGGCTGCGGTCATCATCGGCAATAGGCCCATGGTGACGGTCGTGATGAGGGCGACCAGAGCCAGCAGGGCCGGAATGGCCTTGTCGTAACGCGGCGGCGCGCTGTTATCGACCTCGGACACCAGATAGAAGTCGGCCGAGTTGCGGTAGGTGCGGGCAAAACCGGCCGAGGCTTCAAGCAACAGGGTGTCTCCGGCACGGAGCAGAATATCGCCAATTTTTCCGCTCAGCCGGCGCCCGCCCCGATGCACCGCGACCACGGCCGCGCCGTAACGGGTGCGGAAATTGGCGTCTCGAATCGTGACCCCGTTGAGCGGCGAGTCCTCAGAGATGACCGCCTCGCTCAGATTATTGCCCTCCCCGACCCGTTCGACTCCGTCGCGGTGATCCCCGGCCGGCACCAGCCCCCGGATCTTCTGCAGATCGACGATCGTCGCTACCACCCCGGTAAAGACCAGCCGGTCGGCGACCCGAATCCGCTCCTGCGGCCCGACCGGAGAGACGGTTCCCTCGGATCGCTCGATCCGGACCAGAAACAGGCCGGGCAGGTGGCGCAGACCGGCCTGTTCGATCTGGTGGCCGACCAGGGGACACTCGGCCGTCACCTCAAGCTCGACCAGATACTCGCGGCGCGTTTCGTCCAGACTCTCCAGCAACTCCTTGCGGTCGGGCAGCAGGACGCGACCGGCAATAACCACAAAGCTCACGCCGACCAGGGCACACGGCACCCCGACCGCGCTCAGTTCAAAGAAGGACATACCCGGCTGCCCGGCGCCGACCATCAAGCCGTTGACGACCATATTGGTCGAGGTTCCGATCAGGGTACACGCCCCGCCCAGAATCGTCGCGTAGGACAGCGGAATGAGAAAGCGCGACGGCGACACCTGATGGCGTCGCGCCCAGTCAAACACCACCGGCGTGAACATGGCCACAATCGGGGTGTTGTTCAGAAAGGCGGAGATGCCGGCGGTGGGCAGCATCATGCGCAGCAGGGCGCGCCGGTGGCTGGTAATCCGGCCGAACAGCCGCGTTGCCACAAAGCCCAGAGCGCCGGTATGCTGGAGCGCACCGGCCACCACGAACAGAGCGCCGATGGCGAGAATTTCCGGATTGGAAAACCCGGCAAACGCCTCCTGGGGCGACACGATCCCGCTCGCCAGCAGCACGGCCAGCAT
>JAGWBB010000033.1:0-322 GCA_021296095.1 Desulfurellaceae bacterium
CGCTCGTGCCCATGGAAATGCCGTCGGACACCCCAATCGTGTTGAAACGCATCCCGACCAGGTCGGCAGCAGCCACGCCCTCTTTGACCTTCGTGGCGATGTCGCCCAGGTGCATGTTGCACGGATTGCCGTCGAACCACACACTGGCGATGCCGACTTGGGCGCGCTGCATATCGGCTTCGGTCAGCCCCGTGGCGTACAGCATAGCCTGAGACGCCCCTTGCGACTTGGGCTGGGTGATGTGGGCACTAGTACGATTGAGTTGTGTATCAGTCATGATGATTCCTCACGAAATACCGCTCGGGGTGCGCAGGATAAAAAT
>JAGWBB010000033.1:380-7871 GCA_021296095.1 Desulfurellaceae bacterium
TTTCCGTCATTGTCAACACCCGAATGTTCTCCCTCAACGCCGATCAAAAGAGTGTTTTAGTGGAGTGCCGACGCAGTCTACTGAGAAGCCCCAGAGCTGTCAACGTAGACTGCACGATGGCACGAGGCTGGAGTGGATACGTTCGGGAGCAGGACATACTATCGAATTGTCCACGAGCCGTCTCGATCTCAGGAGCCCGTCCAGATATGCTGTGGCAGTATTCTGTGACGGCTGATCAAACACCACGCAGCCTAAGGGAGCAAGACATGACTATCGACCAACACAACGATTTGGAAGCGATCCGCCAGCTCAAAGCACGCTATTTCCGATTGATGGACACGCGGCAGTGGGATCTTTTGCGGGAATGTTTCACCGCCGAGGTTTCGGCGCTCTACGAAGGCGCGCCGCGCGCCAGCCAGGCTCTGCCGCGTGACATCGAGATCGTGGGTCGCGACGCGCTGGTTGACGGCATCCGCACGCTGATGACCGACGCAAAATCGATACATCAGGGCTACATGCCGGAAATCGAACTGACCAGCCCAACAACCGCACACGGTGTCTGGTCGATGTTTGACGATGTGCGCCTGCCGACCTGCAACTTCAAGGGCTGGGGGCATTATCACGAAGACTATGTGAAGGAAGATGGCCGCTGGAAGATGAAAAAGATTCACCTGACCCGCCTGCACACAGAGGAAGAATGGCTGTAGCCCGGTCTTTGCCGAAGCCGCATCGTCCAATGAGACTCGCAGGAGTACAACGGCTCCGAGTAACACCGAGTAACACAGGGAGGGGGCAAGGCGTATGCCTGAGTTGACCGATTTGAGGGACCAAACCTGCATCGTCGGCATCGGCGAAACAGACTACACGCGCGGCACGCCCAAGAGCGCGCTCGAACTCGCCCTGGAGGCGTCAATGGGCGCTATCGAGGACGCCGGCCTGCAACCTGAATCCATCGACGCGGTGATTCTCCCCAACGGCGCCGGGAGCGGCGGCACGGCAGGTGATTTTTGCGCGAACCTGGGACTGCAAAATCTGCACTACACCACCTCCCTCCAGGAAATGGGCGGGGCCATGTGTGTGTCCGCGGTTGAGTCTGCTGCGGCCGCGCTGGCCAGTGGGATTGCCCAGTATGCGTTGATTCCCCTGGCCAGCCGGTTCTATTCCGGACGGAGAGCCCGGCATGTGACGTCCGACCCTGGGACGGGACTGCAAGCGGCCGCAACCATCAGGGACTACTATGCGCCGTTTGGCGTGGCAGCCCCGCCCCAACATTACGCCTGGATGGCGCAGCGACACATGCAACTCTACGGCACGACCCACGAGCAACTGGGTGCGGTGGCGGTGGCGATGCGTCAACACGCCCAGCTGCATCCCAACGCTCTCATGCAGCGATCTCCGCTCACTCTGGAGGATTACCTGTCGTCACGCTGGATCAGCTATCCCTACCGGCTCCTGGATTGCTGTCTGGAGACCGATGGCGCGGCGGCGCTACTCATGACGACTGCCGAACGCGCCACAGATCTCCGCAAGCAGCCTGTGTATGTGACGGGCGTGGCGTCGGGCCATCCTTTTCCACCCCACGATATTCCCAATCGACCAGATATCCTCACAATCGGGCTCGACTTTTGCGCGTCGCGCGCCTACGCGATGGCGGGAGTCCAGCCGAGCGATGTCGATTTCGCCGAGATTTATGACTGCTTCACCGGACAGGCCATTTTGCAAATTGAGTCGGCGGGATTCTGCAAAAAAGGCGAAGGGGGATCGTTCGTCGAAAACGGACGGATCGAACTCGGCGGCGCGCTGCCCGTGAATACGCACGGCGGTCTGCTCTCACAGGCGCACAATACCGGGATGAACCACCTGGTTGAGGCTGTCGTGCAACTCCGCCACGAGGCCGGCTCGCGTCAGGTGCAAGACGCCGAGTTAGGGGTGGTGACCGGCTGGGGAGGCCACGGGCACGGGTCGATTGCGATTTTACGTCACTGAGGGAGTCTCAGCATGACAACTGAGAATACGACACCGGCCCTTCGATTGCCCGTCTTGCAGGGCTACACAGCGGAATTCTATGCCTGGTGCCAGCAGCGGGAGCTGCGTTTTCAACGCTGTCGGCAGTGTGGAACGTGGCGTCATCCGCCGCGTCCCTGGAGTGGGAATGGGCTCCGACGAAAGGAACAGGCACGGTCTATTGTTGGACGACCGTGTATCAGGCGCTCGACCCGGCATTCGCCGAGAACGTTCCGTATGCGGCAGTGGTGGTCGAACTGGACGAAGGACCGCGCCTCACAACGTGGGTGACGGGCGTAGCCCCTGACGAGCTGCGAGTCGGCCTGCCGGTTGCAGTCTGGTTCGACCAGGTCAGTGACGAAGTGACGCTGCCTAAATTCAAACCTCAGGCTGCCCTTTGAGTTTTGTGCAGAGGGCGATTGCGCTTCGAGAGCGAAACGGTGCTGGCAGCGGTGAAGACCGACGACCCGGCATCGCCTCTTCAACATGGCGGGCGCTGACACGTGGCCCACGATAGGCTATAGTCCGGCCGTTCTTCACCGGAGATGAAGGCAACTTTCACTGATATTCGCGTAGAGGAGAGCAGATGAAGTCGATCAGGATTGACCCCGATAGCGGACGGAAGATCTTTCACACCCGTGCTGCCAGCACGATGGACGATGTGGTCGGGAGAGGCTACTCGGTCACCCAGGATGAGTCGCTCAAGACGCTTCCGCCCCAGCCGCCAGGCGCGGTGTTCAACGCCGAAGAGCAGGCCAAGTATCGCACCTTCAAGGAGGCGCGCCGGGGAGCGGCAGACTACATGGCGATGGAGGGCGAGTTCAGCACCTACCTTGAGGATGTATACTCCGCCGACCCGGTCCCTCGCGACGCGCTGACCGACGAGTGCGAAATCATGGTGGTGGGCGCCGGCTTCGCCGGGCTGTTGTTGTGGCACAAGCTGAGCCAGGCCGGGTTTACCGACGTGCGGTTCTGTGAGAAGGGCGGCGATGTCGGCGGGACCTGGTACTGGAACCGGTATCCGGGCATTGCGTGTGATGTGGAGTCGTACAGTTACTTTCCGTTACTGGAGGAGATGGGCTACTTCCCGTCGATGAAATTTGCGTCGGGGTTTGAGATCTTCGAGTACTGCCAAAAAATGGCAGAAAAGTTCGGCTTCTATGACCACTGTTTATTCCATACCACGGTGGAGAAGACGGAGTGGGACGAAGACGCCGGGCGGTGGATCGTGTACACCAACCGTGGCGACGCCATGCGGGCACGCTACCTGATCCACGCGAACGGGATCCTCACCACACCCAAGCTGGCCCGTATCGAGGGCATGGAGACGTTTCAGGGCGAGTCGTTCCACACCTCGCGCTGGCGGTACGATGTCGCCCTGGACGGAAAGCGGGTCGGGATCATCGGGACCGGGGCGACTGCGGTGCAGGTCATTCCGGAACTGGCGCAGGTCGCCGCCGAGCTGCACGTCTTCCAGCGTACCCCGTCGACGATCGACGTGCGCGACCAGCGCGAAACGAAACAGGAAGAGATCGACGAGTGGTCACATGAACCGGGCTGGGCGAGAGCCCGGCGGAAGCGATTCGCCCGCATCTCCGAGGGCCGCACGGCGATCCAGGCCAATGACGACTACCTCGCCGGCAGGGTCGCTGATTTCAGGAAGCGCAAACAGCACACAACCGAGTTGACGCGCGAGGAACGGGTCCAGAAGCAGCTGAACACGAACTTTCGGATCATGGAGCAGATCCGAGCCCGGGTAGACACCATCGTGGAGGACCCCAAGACTGCGGCGGCCCTCAAGCCGTACTACCCGTACGGCTGCAAGCGACCCGCGTTCCACGACGAATACCTGCCGTCGTTCAACAAGCCGCACGTCCATCTGGTGGATACCGCACCGGCTGGCGTGAGCCGGATCAACGAGAACGGAGTCGTGCATGACGGCGTTGAGTACCCGCTCGATGTGTTGATCTATGCGACCGGGTTCCAATGGATGGCGTCCGGCTTATTCAACACGACGCTGGGGCGCGACGGCCGCACCATCAAGGAGACCTGGGATGCAGAGGGCACAAAGACCTTTCTTGGCATCCACGCTCGAGGCTTTCCGAACCTCTTCATTGTGACCGGCCCCCAGGGCGGGGGCGGCAGCTTTAACTTCACCGACGCCATCGACGCTCATGGCGACTACGTCGTGTGGATGCTGTCGACCATGCGTGACCAGGGAAAGACCATCGTCGATATTCACAGCCAGCCGCAAGAGGACTACGCTCAGCACTGCCGCCAGGCAGACATTGTATCTGCACCGCTGCGAGACTGTCTGTCGTACTACAACGGACACGGCAACGCCGAGCCTGGCAGCCTGGCCTATTATGGCGGTGGCCGCTGGCACAAGTTCCGTATCGCCGCGCAGGACACACTCGAGCCGTACTGCTTTGGTCCGGCAGAGGTGCGACATGGTTCCCCCGCTGACGACTGATGAGACCAACCTGGTCGAGATCGCCAGGACGTTTGCGGCCGAACACATTACGCCCCACGCGGCAGACTGGGAACTCAACCGAGCGGTCCCGGTCACAACCTTTCGGGAGGCGGCGAGAGTCGGCCTCACCGGCGTTCTCGTGCCCAAGGCATTGGGCGGCCACGGGGCCAGCCATATGGCCGCCGCCAAGGTCCTTGAAGAATTGGCCGGGGCGTGTTTCGCCTTTACCTTCGGCTTGTGGGTCCACAACAATTTGCTGAACAGCATCGCCCGGAATGGCACCCCCGAACAGATCGCTCACTACGTCCCGGCGATGCTTGCGGGCGAACGTATTGGCGCTTTTTGCCTGACCGAGCCCGGAGCCGGCAGCGATGCCGCCGCCATTACGACGCGTGCGGAAGAAGCGCCTGACAGCTGGCGTCTCAGCGGACACAAAGCCTGGGTGACCAACGGCGTACAGGCGGATGTGTTCGGGGTGTATGCCCAGACCAATCCGGCCCAGGGGTGGCGGGGTATTGCCAGCTTTTTGGTGAGCGGGGACGCGCCGGGCCTTGTCCGGGAAGCGCCCTATACCTTGCTCGGCGGGCATGCGATGGGCGTCACGGGATTGCGCTTGACCGACTGTCCTGTCCCCGAGGCGGACCTGTTGTTCGGCCCCGGAGACGGGTTCAAGGCCGCCATGCGCGGCATCACTATGGCCAGAACGTTTGTGGGCGCCGGCTGCTGCGGTATCCTCACTTCCAGTCTGAAGACCGCCTTAACGTATGGCGCCAAGCGACAGGCGTTCGGCAAGCCACTGCTGAGCTTCCAGGGTTTGCAGTGGGAACTGGCTGATGTGGCGACGGATCTTGAGGCTGCTCGCCTGCTGACCTATCAGGCTGCGGCAGCCCTGGATCGAGGGGAAGCGGCAATTGCGGAAGCCAAGAAGTTTGCCAGCCGAGTCGCGCTGACAGGCGTGTCGCAGTGTATGCAGGCGATGGGGGCGGTGGGCTTGCGAACCGACACCCCACTCGCCCGTCATCTTGCCATAGCCAAGATGACGCACTATCTGGATGGGGCGACAGAGATTCAGAACATCGTGATAAGCCGCGCCCTGCTCAAGGATTATGGAATCGACGTGTGATGGCGAGCGAGCCCCGTATCCGGGTGTCTCGTAGCAACGGACCACCCGACCGGGGCCAGCGCACCACCCCGCAATGAGACAGGCATTGAGACACCTCAGGACAGCCGCCTTGAGGTGTCTCCGTTTTGGGGCGCACGTCTCTCTGCGGGTTTTTTACCCGCAACTCCACTACGCTTCCGGTTGCTCGTCAACTCCCGTTTTCTGAGGCGCTCGGGGCGCGGCGGCGACCTCCGCGCGGTTCCCCTCCTCAAACACGAAGCCCTCGTAGCCCTTGGCGGCCACCTCGGAGAGGCGCTCGAAGTAGAGCGGGCCGCCCAGGTGGACCTGGAACTGGCGGTGCTTGCCCGGGATGTTGGCCCCCGTGTACCACGAGTCGGTGAGGCCAGCTCGGTGACCTCTTGGTCCCAGAGCTTCTCGGAGTCGGGAGTCGGTTCGATAGCGCCCAGACCCTTGTCGCGCAGGTAGCGTACGCAGTTGCCGATCCACTCGGTCTCGCGCTCGGCGCCGAGCGGCATGTTGTACAGCACCGAGGGCGAGCCCGGGCCATGGATCAGAAAAAGATTGGGGAAGTCGGAGATCGCCATGCCGAGGTAGGTTGTGAAGCGGCTGCTCCACTTCTCTTTCAGGCTGACGCCGCCGCGCCCCTTGGGGTTGAGGCGCAGCAGGGTGCCGCTGATGGCGTCGAAGCCGGTCGCCAGCACGATCATGTCGAGAGGGTGTTCGCCCGTCGCGGTGCGCACGCTTGTTGGTGTGATCTCTTGAATCGGGTCTTCGCGCAGGTCAACCAGGCTGACGTTGTCGCGGTTGAAGGTTTCGTAGTAGCCGTCGTCAAGGATCTGACGTTTGGTGCCCAGATAGTAATCGGGCATCAGCTTGGCGGCGATCTTGGGGTCGCGCACGGCCTCACGGATCTTGCCGCGTATGAAATCAGCCAGGGTGCGGTTGGCCTCTTTGTCCGTCAGGAGGTCGGCATAACTGCCGAAAAGAAGGTTGAAGCTGCCCTTCTGCCACAGCTCTTCGTACAGCGCCTGGCGCTGCTCGGGGGTGTCCTCGGCGGCCAGGCGCGTGGTCATCTCGAACGGCATGCCCACGGGGTGGGCATGCATCGTCGCCCGGACTTCGTCCCAATTTTCGCGAGCGTGCTGCATCAGTTCAGGCTCGAGAGGACGGTTGCGAGCCGGGATGCTGTACTGCGGCGTACGCTGAAACACGGTCAGATGCGCCGCCTCGCGAGCGATCTCGGGAATCGACTGCACTCCCGAGGAACCGGTCCCGATCACGCCGACGCGCTTGCCGGCAAAGGAAACGGGCTCCTGCGGCCAGCGGCCGGTGTGGTAGCACTCGCCAGTGAAATCGTCGAACCCGGGGAAGTCGGGCTTGTGCGGCGCCGAGAGGGTGCCGACGGCGCAGATCAAAAACTGGGCCGAGACGTGCTCGCCGGCGCTGGTCTCGACCGTCCAGCGCTGCGCCGCTTCGTCGTAACGCGGGTTGCTCACCCAGGTCTCAAGTTGGATGTCCCGGTGCCAGTCAAACCGATCAGCAACATGCTCGACGTACGCCAGTACCTGGGCCTGGCTGGGCTGGGTCTCGGCCCAGTCCCACTCCTGCATCAGCTCTTCTGAGAACGTGTAGCAGTAGAAAGGACTGCCCGGACCATCGACCCGTGCTCCGGGATAGCGGTTCCACCACCAGGTGCCGCCTACGCCGCCGGCGGCGTCGTACACGCGCACCGAGAGGCCCATCTCGCGCAGGTGGTGCAGGGCGTACAGGCCGCCAACGCCCGCTCCGATGATGACTGCGTCATAGTGTTTGATTGATCCGTTTCCTTGTGGGTGTTGATCCATGTTTGCCATGCTGTTTTCTCCTTTGCTCCCCGCTTTCTAGCACGGGT
>JAGWBB010000033.1:7981-33270 GCA_021296095.1 Desulfurellaceae bacterium
TAGCGGTTCCGTAGTCCAGCATGAGCTCTATACGGAACCGAAAGGCCTGCGCACAGGGGTAGAGGCAGTGCGTGTATCTTTGTTACTCTGGCTTTGAATAGACAAAAGGGAGGCAGCTTGGTGTGACTCACTCACGAGCCTTGCGACTGGGCGCGTTCATGCGACCGGTCAGTATCCATACCGCAGCCTGGCGCTATCCTGGCGCGTGGCCGGATGCGAATTTCAACTTCCAACACCTCAAACGCTTCGCCCAGACGCTCGAACGCGGACGGTTCGACGCGTTCTTCATGGCGGATCATCTGGCCGTGCTCAACATGCCAATGGAGGGCCTCAAGCGGAGCGCGACGGTCACCTCCTTCGATCCCTTAACGCTGCTGCCTGCCCTCGCCGTCGTGACTGAACATCTGGGGCTCATTGCCACCGCCTCCACGACCTACAACGAGCCGTACCATATTGCGCGGAAGTTTGCCTCGCTCGATCACATCAGTGGCGGGCGGGCGGGCTGGAACGTGGTCACCTCGGGCAACCCGCATGAGGCCATGAATTTCGGCCTTGAAGAACATGTCGCGCATGCCGCCCGGTATCGCCGGGCGCGGGAAGTCTTTGACGTCGTGACGGGCCTGTGGGACAGCTGGGCAGACGATGCGTTCATTCGAGATGTGGAGACGGGGGTGTATTTTGACCCGGACAAGCTCCACGTTTTAGACCACCGGGGAGAGTTCCTCAACGTGCGCGGCCCCCTGAACATCGGGCGCCCTGTTCAGGGCTGGCCGGTCATTGTCCAGGCTGGCGCCTCGGAGGCCGGTCGCCAGCTCGCGGCGGAGACGGCCGAGGTCATCTTTGCGGCCGGCGGCCACATCGCCACCGCCCGTGCCTTCTATGCCGATGTCAAAGGTCGCATGGAGCGACTCGGGCGCTCACCCGATCATCTGAAGGTGTTGCCAGGTGCCTTTGTTGTCGTGGGCGAGACCGCGTCCGAAGCCCTGGAGAAACGCGCGCGGCTCGACAGTCTCGTGCACTACGATAGCGCGATCGCCTCCCTTTCGATCGCCCTCGGCCATGACGCGTCCGGCTTCGACCCGGATGGGCCCCTGCCAGAGATTCCAGAGAGCAATGCCAGCAAGAGCAGCCGCGAGCGGGTCGTAGAACTCGCCCAGCGGGAGCATCTGACCGTCCGGCAATTGGCGCAGCGCGTCGGCGGCTATAGCGGTTTGGCGTTTGTCGGCACCCCGCTCATGATCGCCGATCAAATGGAGGAGTGGCTTCTGACCGATGCCTGTGATGGCTTCAATGTCATGTTCCCCTATCTGCCGGGCGGGCTCGACGACTTTGTCGATCTCGTCGTGCCGGAACTGCAACGGCGCGAAATCTTTCGGCGGGAATACGAAGGGACGACATTGCGCGAGAATCTCGGATTGCCACGCCCACGGAATCGTTTCTTCTGAGTTGGCCACACAGACACCGCACCAGAATATTGTAAGGGAAGGACGCGGCCACACCGTATTACTTCCGCTGACCTTGCACGTATCCTCGGACGAATGCTTCAGAAGGTTCAGGATCGGATCTTTTCAAAGGAGAAACAGCATGGACATGACTGATCGGCTTGACCCAGAACTGGCAGGGCCGCTGAAGACCTTTCTCAGCCTGACGGGCGGCGGGTTCAGCCTGCGCGATATTCCAGCCGCCCGGCAGAGGAGGAATGAACTGGCCGCGGCTCAGATGGCCAAGGCTCCTATCGTCGAGGGGATCACCTCTGAGGATAGGCACGCGCCAGGTCCCCAGGGTGACCCTGATATCCTTGTTCGTATTTATCAGCCAACGGAGCGACCGGCCACGCTACCGGCCCTGGTGTGGATTCATGGTGGGGGATATGTCCTGGGCACGGTCGAGCAGGATGATCCATTGGCCAGGCATTTGTCCAGAGTCGCTGGCTGTGTGGTCGCGTCGGTTGAATACCGGCTTGCTCCGGAGCATCCGCATCCTGCGCCGGTCGAGGATTGTTACGCCGCGCTCAAGTGGTTAGCGGCTCATAGCGACGAATTGGGTATTGATACATCACGCATTGCGATCGGCGGAGCAAGCGCAGGCGGTGGCTTAGCGGCCGGACTTGCACTGCTGGCCCGCGACCGGGCTGAGGTTGAACTGGCGTATCAACTCTTGATCTACCCGATGATCGATGACCGGAATATCGCCCCGGCCAGCGAGACGGCTCCTGATACATTTGTGTGGAGCCGGGAAAACAACCTGATGGGTTGGCGTGCGTATCTCGGACATGAGCCGGGTGGAGCAGACGTGTCTCCGTATGCTGCGGCTGCTCGGGCGACAGACTTGTCAGGCTTGCCGCCAGCGTATATTCCGGTCGGCGATCTGGACTTGTTCCTGGATGAGAATATCAACTACGCGCAACGTCTTCTGGCGGCTGGAGTGCCGACCGAACTGCACGTCTACCCGGGCGGATACCATGGTTTTAATGGCTTCGCTCCTGGGGCAGACATTGTCCAGCGTTTCAATACTGAGCGCGATCAGGCGCTCAAGCGAGCGCTGCATCGCTAGATTGAGGAAGCTCCCCAGCCTGGGAAGTCTTGGGGAGATTTTTAACCGAATTTCATCTGGTTGCTTCGGTTCTTCATGTTACCACGTGCCAGAAAGGAGTCTTTCCACCAACTGGTAGAAATCTGTACTCGAATTTCGATCGGCAATATCGGGCTTTTCTTTGTGATCGGTTTCAACAACAATTTTCGCGTTATTTACCGCTGTTTGAGTGCGTCTCGCTAGCTTCTTATACATCCTTTCGTCACTCTTATCATAAGGCTGTCTGAAAGCTGGGCCCCACTCCTTATCCAACTCTACAATTACCGCTTTAGAATCTTTGAACGACTGTGACGTTCTTTTGAAGTGGGCCAAGAACCAAACTTCGAAAGACGGATTAGACAGATAGAGAGTAATGCCATTACGACCCGCTTCTTGGCGAGCCGCCACAAGATCCCCTTTTACCTGAGTATTCTCTAACGATTCGGTATCGAGAACGCAAAGGACGGCATCCATTTCTTTACGTTGCGCATTCTTCTTATTGATTGCCCGTTTGACAATCTGGCTTCGCGATCCACCCCTCCCACGGAATATGGTAATTGCGAATGTTTTACTGATAGTTTCTTCACGTTTAAGACCATCAAGATAGTTTCTTTCGGTTTCTCGGCCCTCGCAGACGATTAAGATGGTCTTCTTGAGTTTTCTCCTTTGGGACGGACGTCTTGTCCTGTTTCGCATCATTCTGCATTGAGCGGCATTGATTCTATTTAGAGGTCTTCAAAGAAAGGGCCAAAGCTCGGAACAGCCCCGTATCTCCCTGCTAAATAATTCTTTTCAAAAGCGGTGCTTTTTCGTGGTCGAGAGTCTGTACCAAAATCGTATAAGGAAAATAACTCAGTAGCTCCATTTGCTCGTTTTTCTGTCAGCCAAATCTGATCCCGCCGCAATAGTGTCCGATCCATGACAGAACTATCATGAGTGGTAAAAACCAGTTGTGCACCCTTTGTATTTCTTTCTGGACTTTGGAACAACTCGATAACTTTACGTGTTAGTAGCGGGTGCATGCTACAGTCGAGTTCATCAATCACGAGGAGGTCCCCATCTGACAAAGACGACAAAATAGACCCTGCTAGGGCAAAGAAACGTTGGGTGCCATTCGACTCATCTTCCTCTAGGCTGAAAGATATTAGGGTCTCTCCATCATTGAGCAAGTGTTCCGTAGCAACTGAGAAATGTGTCACCTTTTCGTCACCTGCTAATTTCTGCAAAGTGACAAATACCTCACGCAATTCTTTAGGGGCATCGTCGGGAATTCTTGTCATCGCTTCTTCTTCCCTTACCGTTAGACTATTTATTCCGAGGTCGGCCTCTCTTACGAATCGGACGGCGTGACTTCGAAGCTCTTTATCTTCACTTATCCTCTTCGCGGTGGACTGTCCAAGGTGCATCGGTGGGTATGAGAGGTCAAGAATCCAGAATGCTTCACGAAACCAGAGATATAGAGGTTTTACCGCCTCAATGTTCAACTCTGCTGCCCGCGACAGTACAAGACCGTTGTCACGCGTTTTTTCTTTAAGCAGGCTTTCGTTCCTCTTAAGTGGCCCTCGAAAAGCCCATGATGTGTCTCCACTAACCTTATCACGCGACCTTTGTAGCCATTTCGATTCTCGTTTTTTCCCTTGCGGCTGAACGAAGAGCCATTCATCATGCACTTGCTCTCTTGTCGCGGAAAATCCATAGACAAAAATATCGCCTTTTATGAGTAGGGTGATCTCGAATCGGGAGGGCTCTTGTACGGCTGAGGTGTCTAGCCGGAACGGAGAAACGAATTCGATGCTATCACCTAGGTTCATCCGAGTGGCTGAAAATAGGACAAAACGTTCCATCGCACGCATTGCCTTCACAAGGTTGCTTTTTCCGGAAGCATTTGCCCCGTAGATCGATGCTACTTTGGACAATCGAAATTTTTCCCCGCAGTTAATGAGCGAACCGGGGTGAGCAACGTCCTTGCCTGCTACGAGTGAAAGCGTTTGTTCCTCGAGGAATGATCGATAATTCTCAACACTGAATTGAATTAGCATTTTGGATCACTCCTTGCCCCTGTAGGACCATTGAACTGCATGGTTTGGTAGAGATGACGATTGTGCATTTTTTCTGCACTGAAAGCTATATTATCGGATTTTAGCGTCTGCGAAAAGGCATTTTGTGCAACATTAGGGATAAAAAGTTTTCTTTATTGACGCACTCCCTCACGAGAACGGACCAGTGTCTCCCATTGTTCGTCCATCTATTCGTCTGCTGTGGGCAGAGCGGTGCGAGCTGATGCGGGTTTCGGACTGTCGTGGATGACGGCCGGGGATGTCCCCCGGCCGTGTCTTGTGTGCGGGGCGTAGGCCCTAGCCACCCCTCTCGGGCTGGCCCTTAGGCCAAGCCGTAGACGCGGGCGGCCGTGTCGCGCACGATCTTGCGCAGATCGTCTTCCGGCAGCTTGCCCAGCCGCTTGGTCACGATCTCGTGGGAACGGGGGAAGGTGGCTGCGGTATGGGGGTAGTCGGACGACCACATGGTGTTGTCCGGTCCGTAGCGGTGCAGCGAATCGACGAACACCGGGTCGGCGATAAAGGTGGCGTAGACCTGGCGCTTGATGTAATCGCTGGCCCGCATGGGCAGCTTCATATCGCCCAGCGAACCCAGGCGATGCTGGACCGTATCGAGCCGATACATGAAGTACGGCATCCAGCCGACATCGTTCTCGGCCGAGACGATCTTCAGCCTGGGGAATTTCTCCAGCACCCCGCCGTACACCAGGACCGAAATCGAACGCTCAATCTGGTGGTGCAGATTGGCCAGCGACAGCAAAAAGGCGTTGCCGCTCGTCGGGTTTGCTCCGGTGCCGCTGCGGGCCGTCAGAATATGCAGCGACAGCGGCATGTTGAGGTCCTGGGCGGCAGCCCAGAACGGCTCGTAGTCGGGATGGCTGTAGGGACGGTCATCGGGCGGCTCGGCCCAGATCATCGCCCCCCGCATACCCAGCGCGGCAATCCGTTCCAGCTCGGCCACGGCCGAGGGGATATTCTCGAGGGTGATCAGCCCCAGCGGAATCAGCCGCTTCAGATCATGGCTGCAATACTCGGTCGCCCAGTCGTTAAACGCCCTGAAGCACGAAAAACGCAGCTCGGCGTCGTCCAGCCCGAACAGCGGCATGCCCATCGAGGTATAGATCACCTCGGCGTCCACCCCGTCGCGGTCCTGGTCGGCGAGCCGATAGGCTGGGTCCCAGACGCTCTTGGGGGCTTGATCGAAACCCTTCTTGTTGTGCTCCTTGAGTTCACCCGAGGGCACGCCGGCGCCAAAGAATCCGGCCACCGCCATGGGGGTGATGTTCTCACACACAAACCACTCGCCCTGACGACCGTCCAGCCCGACTACCGTTTTGGGCGCGCGGTCACGAAACTTGCGGTCGATCCGCTCGGCCCACATCGTGGGCGGCTCAACAAAATGCGAATCTGCCGAGATCAGATTATAGTCTGCCATGCTGCATTCCTCCTCGCTGTCCTTGGCTTGGGTTCCCCGCTGTTGTACGCGATATCGCCGCACTTTTCCAGGTCTGTCGCTTCCCCGTCGGGTCTGGCCTGTGGTATAGCACGCCCAAGGAACACGACACAGGGAGGATACGGTCATGCGTGTTGCAGTCGGCGGTTACCTGGTTGCGGTCAATACCTTTGTCGAGCAGCGGATGGGACTGGAGTTGTTTCAAAAGTCGGTCGTTGCCGGCGATGCCCTGCTCAATGCCGGCAGCGGGGACAGCGCCATCTACGGCTTTCTGGAGGGCGCCCGGCAGCGGCAGTGGGACGCCGTGCCGCTCCAGTTCATGTTTCCGGGGGTTGGCGGCAAAGCCACACGCGACGCCCACGAGTGGGCCAAAGACAGTTTTCTCAAACAGCTGCGCCAGGCCGGTCCGGTTGACGGTATCTTCATCCAACTCCACGGCACGGGCGCAGCCGAGCACCTTGACGACTGTGAGGGCGATCTGCTGGCCGCCATCAGAGAGGCGGTGGGCGACAAGGTCGTGCTCATGGCCTCCTTGGACGGCCACGCCAACGTCACCCCGCTGATGGTCGAGCAGACCGACCTGTTGATTGGCGTCAAGACCAACCCGCACTACGACTTCGTGCCGGTCGGCCGCAAGGCCGCCCAGGTCATGGCCGGCATGTTCGACGCCAGCCTGTCTCCGACTGCGGTTCGCGCCCAACCGGCCATGTCGCCGGCCCTGCAGAAACTGTATATTGCGCCCGGCTGGCCGATGGAACACCTGATGCGCCAGGCCCAGAATCTGGCCGCCAGCGATACGCGCATTCTCGACGTGTCGCTGCTGGAAGGGTTTTTCTGCTCAGAGATTCCTGAGACGGGCATGAGTGTCGTGGTCACTACCGACGGCGAGCCCAACCTGGCCCAGGATGTCGCCGAGCAGATCAAACAGGCGTGCTGGGCCAAGCGGCAGTCCTTCCATACCGACATGGTGTCGGTCGAAGAGGCCGTCCGCGAGGCAATGGCGACCGAGGCCGGTCCGGTCATCCTGGGCGACCTGGCCGACAGCGGCGGGGCCGGCACGCCGGGCGACGGCACGGCGATTCTGTCCGAGTTTCTCAAGCAGGGCGCCAGCGGTGCGGTCATCGGCAATATCGCCGATCCCGAGGCTGTCCAGGCCGCCATACAGGCCGGGATCGGCAAGAACGTCAGCCTCAGCGTTGGCGGCAAGGCCGACCGGTTTCACGGCGACCCGGTCGAGATCAGCGGCCGGGTGCGTTCCATCCACCAGGGCGTCTTCACCACCGGCACGGCGTTCATCTCCATGACCTTTGACCGCGGCCCCACCGTGGTCGTCGACTGCGGCGGGATCGAGGTGATTCTGACCTCACGGCCAGTGCTGGTGTTTGAACCCAACCACTTCCGCAGCCTGGGCATTGAGCCGACCGAGCGCAAGATATTGGCCTGCAAGGCCGAGATGCAGCACCGGGCCGGCTTTGCCGAGGTCGCGGCCAAGATCATCGACGTGGATACGCCCGGGCTGGCCACCCAGATCCTGTCGCGCCTGCCGTACGCAAAGATCCGGCGCCCGGTGTTTCCCCTGGACGATATCTAAAAAAGGACGGAGCGGTGGCGAAGTTCATCGTCACGGATGTGTTTGGAGAGGCGGTGATCGCCACTTTTGCCTCCTGGGATCATGTCACCACCCGACATACCGAAATGATCGGGAAGGAAGATCAGGTGAGAGCTGCCATAGAACATCCTGATAGCGTATATGAAGGGAGGACACCGGAACACAAGCTTTTTACCGCGCGGAACATCACGACAGGGTTCTGGGCAGGGAGTATCACGACCGCTGTCGTACGATACAGAAAAGGGGTAGGTTATTTGAACACTGCTTACCTCACGACTTTGGAACCCAGAGGGAGGGTCTTATGGCCGCATCCATAACGTGTGTCGGGCGGCTTGAGCTTTCGTATGATCGTGACGCCGATGTCCTCTACATCTCCATTGGGACTCCTCGACCGGCCTATTCTTATGCAGAGGACCATGGCCTCCTCCTCCGCAAAGACCCGGAAAATGGAGACCTCGTGGGCGCCACTATTCTCGATTACGAGGAGCATTTTCGCCGGCTTCCAGACCTCTCTTGGTTGACGGCGACCCCCTTACCCGAGGAGATTATCGCCTATCTCCGAGAGCGTCCCTCTCTCCCCTCCTGACCGAGATGGAAAACGCAGTGGTCGGCTGGCCTGCCGAGGGAGAGCCAGCCGAACCACATGCTTGCCCTAGGCACGCATTTCGTGACGAGTGCTCAAAAGCCCTTGACGCCTTTATCGAGCTGGACGCCAAAGGTGTTCAGGGCCATTGACACCAGATTGTACTGCCCGACGGTGAACACCACATCCATCAGCTGCTGGGTGTTGTAGCGCTCGCCCAGGGCCGCCCAGGTCGCGTCGCTGATCAGCGCCTCGGCGTGCAGCTCGTCCGCAGCCCGCAACAGGCTGGCGTCAAACGGGTCCCAGGCCGGGTCGTCGGGGCCTTTTTTGATCCGGGCAATCTCCTCATCGCTCAGGCCGGCCTGGCGGCCGAACAGCACGTGCTGGCCCCACTCATACTCGGCCTGACACAGCCAGCCGATGCGCAAGATCAACAGTTCCCGTTCACGGGGCGCCAGGGTCTGGCTGTCGCCCATGACGTGAAAGGCCCACACGTTAAACTTCTTGGCCGCCTCCCAGTGCCGGGCCAGGGTGCCCATGACGTTGTAGACCACGCCTTCTTTGTAGCGGGACTCCAAGACCTCGCGCTGTTCGTCGGTCCATTCCGATTCGGTCAAGGGTTCGATCCGGGCTAGTGACAGTTTCATACGCCGTCCTCCTCTTCTTCATATGGGTCAGCAGTTTTATAGAAGAGATAGTGTGCTAGGATCAAGCCGTTCCAAGTCCAAAACGTCCGGGCCGAGGAGGAACATCATGCCGCACAGCAGCTATACATTGGACGACATCAAGCTGTCGGACTGGGACTTTTGGCTCAAGCCGCACGAAGAGCGGGCTGCGGCCTTTGCCTTCCTGCGGCAACATCATCCCATCGCCTTCTTTGAAGAGGGCGAGACCAGCATGGCCATGCCGGGCCCCGGCTATTGGGCGGTCACCCGCCACGCCGATGTCTTGCATGCCAGCCTGAATCCGCAGATTTTTTCCTCGGCCCAGGGTATTACCGTCACCGACGCCCCGCCGGAGGCTCGGGACGTGTTCGGTTCCATGCTGGTCATGGACGACCCGCGTCACAAACGGCTGCGCGGCCTCGTCTCTCAGGCTTTTACGCCGCGCCATCTCCGCAAGGTGAACGCAGAGGTGCAACTGACCGCCCGACAGGTGGTCAATGAGGTGATTGAACGGGGGAGCTGTGATTTTGTGAGCGACATCGCCGCACCCTTCCCGATTCAGATCATCTGCGACATGCTGGGCATCCCGGCCAGCCAGCACGGCTTTGTGTTCGAGCGCACGAACATCCTGCTCGGTGGGGCAGACCCCGAGTACGGCCCGGCCGATCTGTTCGAGCGCTATATGGCCGCGATTCAGGCTGCCCGCGACCTGTCTCAACTCATGGATGACATGCGCCAAGAACGCCTGCGACAGCCCACCGACGACCTGACCTCGGCCCTGGTCCACGCCGAGCTGGACGGTGACCGGCTGACGGTTGAGGAACTCGGCTCGTTCTTCGTGCTGCTGACCGCTGCGGGTAATGAAACCACCCGCAATGCAATCGCCCACGGAGTTCGGCTACTGGACGAACACCCCGAGCAACGCCGGCTGTGGCAGTCGGATTTTGACGCCTATTCCAAAACCGCCATCGAAGAAATCGTGCGCTACGCCAGCCCGGTCATCTATATGCGTCGGACTGCCCTGTGTGACACCGAGCTGGGCGGCCAACAGTTGCGCGAGGGCGAGAAGGTGCTCCTGTTCTACACCTCGGCCAACCGGGACGAGGCGGTCTTCGGCGATCCCGATACCTTCGACATCAGTCGCACAAAGAACGACCACGTCGGCTTTGGCGCGGGTCCCCACTTCTGCCTGGGCGCCAATCTGGCCCGCCGAGAGATGGAGGTCATGTTCCGCGAGCTGTTCCAGCGCCTACCGGACCTCCACGTGACCGGCGAGCCGAAACGCCTCAAGCACAGTTTCATCAACGGGATCAAACACATGCCGTGCGCATTTACACCCGGACCGGTGATCGCCTAGCCGCCCGGCACGACACAGGAGGCAGACCCATGCAAACCGGATTTATCGCCGTGGGTATCGGCCTGATGGCCGACCCGGAAGTCATGAGCCTGGCGGCCGAGACCGCCGAACAGACGGGTTTTCATTCCATCTGGGCGCCCGAGCATATTGTGTTGCTCGATCAGTACGCGTCCAGGTATCCGTATTCGCCGGACGGCAAGTTTCCGTCGCCAACCATGCAGGTCGAAATCCTCGACCCCTTTGCCGCCTTGACCTTTATTGCCGCCCAGACGAAAACGATCCGGGTCGGCACCGGCATCTGCCTGGTACCCGAGCGCAACCCGCTGACCACGGCCAAAGAGGTCGCCACCCTCGACAAGCTGTCGGGCGGACGCTTCGACTTCGGGGTCGGGGTCGGCTGGTTGGAGGAAGAGTTCACCGCCCTGGGCGTTCCCTGGGCCCGGCGGGCGGCCCGCACCCGGGAATACCTCCAGGTCATGAAAAAGCTGTGGACCGAGGAAGAAACGAGCTTCGAGGGCGAGTTTTGCAGCTTTCCGAGCGTGCGCTCCTACCCCAAGCCGGTCCAGAAACCCCACCCGCCGATTATCTTCGGCGGCGAGAGCGAGCCCGCCCTCAAACGCGTCGGGGAAGTCGGCGACGGCTGGTTCGGGATGAATGTCAGCGTTGACGAGGCGCCGGCCAAGATTGGCAGGATCAAGGACTACGCCCGCGCCGCCGGCCGTGATCCGGACGCCTTGCAGTTCGCCATCTCGCCCGGCCTGGGCGCGCCGCTGACGCGCGACGACATCAAGCGCGCCCAGGACGCCGGGGTCGGACAGCTGATCGTGGGACTGTTTCCGGCCGACCGCCAGGCGGTCAAGGACGACATCGCCCGGCTGGCCGAACAGGTCGTCGAACCGGCGGCCAGCCTGTAGCCGGTTGGCTAGGCGAAGATCTCGTCAAAGAAATCCCGCATGGCCTTCCACGAGCGCCGGTCCGTCTGCGCGTGGTAGGCAATGCCGTCCATGCCGGCAGCTGCGGCATCCGGGTTCGTGAAGCTGTGGACGGTCCCGCCGTAGCTGATCACTTGCCAGTTCGCGCCAGCCTTGGTCATTTCTTCCTGAAAGGCGTTGACGTGTTCGGGCGGCACGAAGGGATCGTCGGCGCCGTGACAGACCAGAATCTTGGCCTTGACCTGTCCGGCCTGGGCCGGTTTGTCTGTTTCGAGCGCACCGTGAAACGACACGATGCCGCACAGCGGCGCGCCGTCGCGGGCCAACTCCAGCGAGAAGGAGCCGCCCATGCAAAAGCCGATCATGGCCAGGCGGTCGGCATCGACCTGGGGCAGCCCGGCCAGCGTGTCGAGGGCTGCCCGGCCCCGCTGGCGGAACTTTTCGGCCGTCTCGCGGATGGCGCCGGCGTACTTGACGGCCTCTTGCAGGTCGGTGACCTCGAGGCCGTCGCCATACGGATCAGCGGCCAGGGCGACATAGCCCAGGGCTGCCAGCCGCTGGGCACGTTCCTTGGCGTGCTTACCCAAGCCAAAGGCTTCCGGCATGACCAGGATGCCGGGGCGCTTGTGATCGCTCTGATCGTCCAGGGCCAGATAGCCCTTCAGGGTCACGTCACCGTCCTTATATTCGAGCGTTTCGGTCCTCATGCTGTTCCTCCTTTTTGCTCCAGTGACCTCGGTCCTCAAGAAAAATAGTGGGATCGCCCGCCCCGATTCAAGACCTGGCTCACGAATTTTCGCGCTCCCGATAATCGCCAAAGCCCTTGTCTCGCAAAGACAGGGCTTGGCGCACCCCCTTGCCCAACTCCTTCAGATAGTCACGGGTCGATTTGGTCGTAAAGGCCAGGGCTTGCAGCTCGGTGCCAGCCCGGATGGCCGCCCGCACGCCCTTGATCTCCATCGCCCGGTGCACCGAGCGTTTGTTGATCTGCTGCAACTCGGTGGGAATCTTGGCCGCCCGCTCGGCAATCTCCAGCACCCGCTGTTCCAGCTCCGCAGTGGGAAAAGCTCGGTTGGCAAAGCCTTTTTCGGCCGCCTCAACCCCGCTCAGCGCGTCCCCGGTCAGCATCATCTCCATCGCGTCCCGCATGCCCATCAGCCAGGGGTGAAACTGCATATCGGGCGGGCTCATGAGGCGGACCGGCGGATAGCCGATTTGCGCGTCTTCGGCCACATACACCAGATCGCAGGCCGTGGCCAACTCGCTGCCTCCGGCCAGGCAATAGCCGTGGACCTGGGCAATAACGGGCTTGGCCAGGTCCCAAATGCGAAACGAGCCCTCAATCACATGCCGCGCCCACTGCCCGGCCCCGTCGGCAGAGTAGTAGGGCTGGTCTTTGGTATTGTCGCTGCCCAGATCATAGCCGGCCGAGAAACACGTACCTGCTCCGCGCAGGATGCTGACCCGAACGTCCGGGTCGCGGTCGGCGTCTTCCAGAGCCTGCAAAATTTCGGTCCGCAGCCGGTTGTTCAGCGCGTTACGCTTTTGCGGCCGATTGAGGGTAACCCGCCGGACCGCCGGCAGCGGGCTATCAACCAGAATACACTCATAGCTTGCCATGGAGGACCTCCTTTGTGTCAGCGCAGCCATCAGCGTCCAAGTATAGCCACAGCCGGACGGGACTGCCAATTGTCCCGAGCGGGCCGGCTTGGGCCGCTTCGACAGCAGGCCGGCGTGTTGACGCCCGAGACGGTTTGTCTGCATATGGGCGAAGATAGGGAGGAGAGTTCTATGACACCCACACCCGCCTCAGACTCTCATGGCCGCGCCTTTCCGGCCGCTGGCCGCTATCCGGTCCTGGCCCTGACCTATGTCGTCCTCAAACCGCTGTTGTGGCTGGTCGACAAAGCCGGCTACTCGGAGCGGCTGTGGGCGGTTCTCGTGCGCCAGATGCGCCAGCGCCTGCTGGCCGGTCATGATTTTGGCGACTATCTACCGACCGAGCACGATGTCGTGGTGTGTACCTATCCCAAATGCGGGACAAACTGGGCGATGCAGATCGCCTATCAAATCGCTATGCGGGGGCACGGAGAGTTCGCCCATATTCACGATGTCGTGCCCTGGCCGGACTTTGCCAGACAAGACCTCGTCATCCCCCTGTCGGACGACACGGCCCGTAACGCCGCGCCGACCGGACTGCGGGTGATCAAGACCCACCTGGCGTGGGACCGCATCCCGTATACTCCCCAGGCGCGCTACATCTGCGTGATTCGCGATCCCAAAGACACGTTTGTGTCCTTCTATCACTTCGTCCGCGAGGTGATGTTCGGGCCGCTGATGCCCTCCGTCCCGGTCTGGTTGCGGCTCTGTTTTTCGGACGCGGCGCTGTTTGTCTGGGAGGAACATTTCCAGAGCTACTGGAAAGAGCGCCAGCTGCCGAATCTGTTGATGTTGACCTTCGAGGACATGCAGGCCGACCTGCCCCAGACCGTGCGGACGATTGCGGCTTTTCTGACCGTCGAGCTGACTGCGGACGAGTTCGAGCTGGTGTGTGAGAAGAGTGCGTTTGCCTATATGAAACGGCTGGGTGACAAATTCGCCCCGCCGGCGCTCACCCCGTGGTCGTCGCCCAATCGCCAGACGATCCGCCGAGGCGCCAGTGGCGGCTCGGCCGAACTCCTGAGCCCCGAGCAGCAGCGCTTTATCGACGCCCAGTGCAAGGCTGGGCTGGCCCGTCTGGGCAGCGATTTTCCGTTTGACACGGTCTGGGGAGAGGCGTCCAGCGACGCCGCACACCCGCACCGCCAAGATGAGCAGATGAACAGGTCGGATTAACGGAGCGTAATCCGACACGCCACCCCGCCCTACTCCGTCGGCTGACGCCTACGGCTACACCGACCTACAAGACTGGGCCGGAGATAACCCACCCCGCCGCTAGCGCGGCACCCCTCCTTGGGAGGGGATGGGGACGGTTCCCCTCCTGGGAGGGGTGGCCGGAGGCCGGGGTGGGTTTCTTTTTGCATCACACGTTTCCGGGGGGAGAGGCTAGCCCCGCCCTTGTCCTTCTTCAATAGGCGTGTCGGGCAGGCGGCCCCACACATTCCACGAGGCGTCAAAGCTGCGCACCTGGGGATAACCGAGCAGCTGGGTCAGCACAAACCAGGTATGAGCCGAGCGGATGCCCACCGCACAGTAGGTAATCGTTTCCTTATCGGCCGTGACGCCCTGGCCCGCGTACAGGGCGGCCAGGGAATCCGCCGACTTGAACGTGGCGTCCTCGTTGAGGGCGTCTTCATAGTAGAGGTACGTGGCCCCGGGAATATGTCCGCCCCGCTCCGTCCCCTGCGGGGGCTCCTGCATGAATAATTCACCCCGGTATTCCTCGGGCGTGCGGACATCGAGCAGGACGGCGTTGTCTTTACCCACCGCAGCCCGGACTCTGTCCTGGAGGGCGCGCAGGTCTGGATTCGGGTCGTGGGCGACATACGTGGCGGCTGAGACGGCCGGCGGCTCGGTCGTCAGCGCGTGACCCTCGGCGACCCATTTCTGACGGCCACCGTTCAGGACACGCACATCGGCATGACCGACGGATCTGAGAAACCAGAACACCCACGGGGCCAGCGCGCTATGCTCGCTGTAGGCAACCACGGTGGTGTCGTTGGCAATGCCCGAACGTGTGCACAAGTCTTCGACCGACTTCTTGTCAAAATTGATTTGCCAGTCCGGTCCAAGCAGGGTCCCGATTCCGTTCCAGAAAACGGCGCCGGGGATATGGCCCGATTCGTACGGCGTCGGGTCAATGTGGATGTCAACGATACGGACCTTGGGGTCATCGAGATGTTCGGCGAGCCATTGGGTATCAACCAGGACCTCGGGGTGGGCATAGTCTTTCATTCTGTCTCTCCTGTTCAAGGTCTGCGACAAGTAGGGGCGCGTTTCTAACCCCCCCCTACCCTCTCTATGTGCCAGACTTCACGTAGCCAGAAAAGCCCGTTTCTGCTCACAGCGCCATATAGGTCTCGCCGCTTCCCTTGCTGCTTGTATTATTTTGCATTACTTTGCAATGCATCTATGGCTTCTCAACTCTCCCTTCGCCTACCAACCGCCCTGGCCGAAAAACTCGCTCAGGCTGCGGCCAGGATGCAACGCAAACAGTCCGAGGTCGTCCGCCTCGCCCTGGAACAATTCCTGGAGACCGAGCTGGAGGCTCGCCCAATCACACGGGTTCGTGACCTCCTGGGGAGTGTCGAAAGCGGACTGCCCGACCTTGGCAGCCAACATCGTACCTACCTCAAGAGCAGACCCATCAGCCCGTCTGAAAGTGGGGCATGACCTTGGTCGCAAAGCGCTCCATCGAGCCCCGGAGTTCCTTCTGATCCAGGCCGCCCAGGTCCATGTACAGCATGAGGTTGCTCAGCCCCAGCTCCTCCTGTAGCAACCCGATCCGATCCACACACTGGGACGGATCGCCACACAGCACCAGGTCGGGATACATCTGGTCAAAGGTGACGTGACGCATATTTTCGCCCAGCTTCTTCCAGGCGTCATACTGTTTGCCCGGGATTTTTTCCGGCGGCCCGATCAGCGGCCCGACAAAATGCAGGTAGCGCATATAGTGCCGCTCCCAGGTCTGGCGGGCCTGCTCGGGCGTGTCGGCGACAAAGCAGTGGTAGGCGCCGGCAATCTCAATATCCTGGGCATCATGGCCGGCCTGGCTCAGCGTCTCGCGGTACAGCTGGACGTTTTCCTTGAACGCGCTGAGCGGCATGGTGAACAGGGCCAGCAGCAGCGAGTGGCCCTTGTGGCCGGCCGCCACAAAAGACTCCGGGCTCGCCGCCGCAGCCATATAGATGGGCGGCATGGGTTTTTGCAGGGGGCGCGGCAGCAGCCTGACCTCGTTGGCGGTGTAGAACTCTCCCCGGTAGGAAAACGTCTCCTCGGTCCAGGCCCGCTCAATCACCTCCAGGGCCTCCTGAAAGCGCCCCCGGCTCTCGTCCATCGACTGATTGAAGCCATCATAAATCAGCTTGATAAAGCCCCGTCCAACGCCAAAGTCGAGCCGTCCGCCGCTCAGCAGATCGAGCATGGCGTAGTCTTCGGCCAGACGGATCGGATCGTGGTGGGGCAGCAGGGCGACTGCGGTGCCGATCCGCATTTTGGTGGTCCGCTGGGCGATGGCCATGGCTACAATCTGGGGCGAGGGGCACACATAGTTACAGAAGTGGTGCTCGCCGACCCACACCGCGTCAAAGCCCAGCTCTTCGGCCAGATCGACCTCGGCGAAAAAGTCCTTGTAGTACTGCTCCTCGGATTTGTCCTCGGGGTAGTGGTCCAGCAGACTCAGCATGCCAAACTTCATGGCTTCCTCCCTTTTGCGCAGGCAGCAGGCCGTCAGGCTTCCGCAGCCAGCCTGTGTTGTACGCCGCATCATTTTTTTATGCAAATACTCGTACTCCGAAGCTGCCCGCCTTGGCGGATCGAGCTGAATTTTCTACTTGACAAAGAAGGAAAAATAGAGGGATAACCGCCCTGCATTGCACGGGGGGGCAGCCGCACGGCGCATGATTGCTTCCTCAGCAACATGCATCCGTTTGTGCGAAGCAGCCGTGGAGAATCGAGAAAGGAGGGAGATGACCTAGAGGTACACACATCTGAAGCCCGGTTGGACAAGAAGAATTGGGATAGGAAGACTCATTCAGAGAAGGAGAAAACATGAGAAAGATGCTCATGCCGAAAGATGCTCATGCCGAAAGATGCTCATGCCATTGATGCTCATCGTAGCGCTGGTCGCGATTCCAGACAGAGCGGAATCACTCAGCATTCTGTTGACCAACGATGATGGGATAACCACGCCTGGTCTCCAAACCGTGAAAAACGCACTCCGGGCTGCTGGTCACGACGTGCTCGTGGTTGCCCCGGACGGAGCGCAGAGCGGCAGTAGTGCCGCCGTAACCCTCGCTTCAATCGTCCTCACCGAAGTCGGCCCGGACGAATACTCCGCCGCCGATACCGAGCCGGCCAGCTGTATCGGCGTGGGCTTGGGGCTTCTGGCTGAGAAAGAAATGGTACCCGACTTGGTCATATCGGGGACTAATGATGGAGCCAATATCGGGGCAGCAACGCCGGTGTCAGGAACCGTGGGGGGGGGCCATTGCTGCTATCAGCTTGATCGTGGCAGGCAGCTCGATTCCAGCCATTGCCATCAGTACAGATCCACCGGATGGTGTTGATGAGGACGAGAACCCCATGGAATTTGAGGCGCACTTTGCGAATGTTGCCGACTTTCTTGTGGAGCTGGTGACGTTCATCGAGGGAGCACCGCTTGGAGAGGACGGCGCACTCTTGCCGCTCGGTACAGCGCTCACTGTCAATTATCCGCCATTGGCTCCTGAAGAGATTAAAGGCATCTCGTCGAACGTCCAGGGGCGAACGTATCCCGGCCTGACGCTGGCCTATGTGAGAAATGCCGAGGATCCGAATACCTTCGATGTCAGCTTCCCTGACCCCGGCCCGCAAGAAGAAGTTCCTGGCGCAGACGCGACGGCTTTCGGTGATGGGTACATTACCATTGTTCCGATCGAGGCGAACTACACCGTTGACCGAAAAACCAGACTCAGTATCGAAGCCGGACTGAGCGGTTTTACCGGAAGAGACGACAGCGGTCCGATGGGAGTGTTCGAGAGTCCGATGCCGAACTCGTTCCAGAGCGGTCTCGGAGTAATCTCGGGCTGGGTGTGTGCGGCCGACACGGTGGAGATCGAGATCAACGGCACCACCCACGTTGCCGCGTATGGCACCGACCGAGCTGACACCGAGCATACAGAGGCGGGTGAGGAGCTGTGTGGCGACCGGGACAATGGCTTCGGGCTGTTGTTCAACTGGAATCTGTTGGGGAACGGAGAGCATACCGTCGTAGCCCTGGCGGATGGCGTGGAACTGGGCCGGGCGACGGTCCAGGTCACCACCCTGGGCCAGGAGTTTGTGGAGAACGCCGCAGGGATGTGCACGGTAGAGGACTTTCCGACAATGGGCGAGAACGTGACACTGACCTGGCAGGAGCCGAGCCAGAGCTTTGTCATTACGGGCCGCGAGTAAGGGCCGCGCCGAGGAGGGGCTGCCCCCGCCCCTGGGGGCCGCCCCTCTCACTCGAGGACGGGCCAAGACAAGGGCCACAGGAGTATTGTATGCCAAGCCCGACCCGATCAGCCGCCATCCGGGCCAAGCTGGACCACCCGATTATCGACTCGGACGGTCATACGGCCGAGTTTGAGCCGGCGGTCTTTGACTATATGCGTGACATTGGCGGCAGCCAGGCGGTCGAGCGCTTTCAGAAGGCGCCGGATGTCCCGTTTCGGTTTGGCTGGTATGAGCTGTCCGGCCAGGAGCGCCGCACGCTGCGCGCCCCGCGACCGCACTGGTGGGTCCACCCGACCAAGAACAGCCTGGACCGGGCGACCAGCTCGCTACCCAGGCTGCTCCACCGTCGCCTGGACGAAACCGGCCTGGACTTCAGCGTGATCTATCCCAGCATCGGCATGGCCGCCCTGCACACCGGCGATGACGAACTGCGCCAAGTCGCCTGCCGGGCGTTCAACACCTAACCACGCCGACATCTTCCGCGAATACGCCGACCGGCTCACACCCGCAGCCATGATCCCCATGCACACCCCCGAGGAGGCCAGCGCCGAACTCGACTATGCGGTCACGACCCTCGGCCTGAAAGTCCCGCTCCTGGCCGCCCATGTCCGGCGTCCGATTCCGGCCGCCCGGCACGTCCCGGAGCTGGGCCGCTACGCGTTTTGGCTCGACACCTTCGGCATTGACAGCGCGTATGACTACGACCCGGTGTGGGCCACGTGTCTTGAACTCAAGGTCGCGCCGACGTTTCACTCCATCGGGGCGGGCTGGGGCAGCCGGACCTCGATCTCAAACTTCATGTACAACCATCTGGGGCACTTTGCCGCCTCGGCCGACGCGGTGTGCAAGTCGCTGTCTTTTGGCGGCGTGACCCGGCGCTTCCCCCAACATCCGCTGGGCCTTTCTCGAAGGCGGGGCGGGCTGGGCGTGCAGCCTGTACGCGGATCTGATCGGCCACTGGCAAAAACACAACGTCAATTTCATCCACAACTTCGACCCGGCCAATCTGGACAAAGCCCTGATGCGCGAGCTGTTCGCCGAGTACGGCGGCTCGGCGCTGGCCGACAAGCTCCAACATACCGAGCAGCGCTCGCACCTGCTGTGGGGCAGGCCCGAAGACCCGGCCGACCGGGACGAGTGGGCGGCCTGCGGCATTGAGCGGGCCGAAGATATCATCGACCTGTTTGCGACGCCCTTTTATTTCGGCTGTGAGGGCGACGACCGCATCACCGCCTGGGCTTTTGATACCCGGCGCAACCCCTTTGGCGTCAAGCTGCACACGGTCTACGGGTCCGACCTCGGACACTGGGATCTGCCGGACATGCGCAACGCGGCCGCCGAAGCCTGGGAGCTGGTCGAGGACGGCATCATCAGCGAGGCGGATTTCCGGGACTTCGTGTTCGTGAATCCGGTCAGGCTCAAGACCGACCTGAACCCCGACTTTTTTCGTGGCACGGTGGTCGAGTCCCAGGTCGAACGGCTGTTGGCCGAGTCGCGGGCGTGAATCAGCTTGACAAGACGGAAAGGCATAGCCTAGAACGGGCCAGGCAAGCGTAAACACAGGAGGGACAACTATGGGCTTACCGAACGGCGTACACCATCTGGCCATCTGTACCAAAGACATGAAGGCCCAGATCGAGTTTTTCACCCAGGTGCTGGGCATGGAGCTGGTCGCCCTGTACTGGATGCACGGCGTGAAAAATACCTACCACGGCTTTGTCAGAATGAACGACAGCTCGTCCATCGCCTTTGTCCAGGGGCCGGAGAGCGGCGAGATTCAGCCCCAGGAGGGCGTGTCGCACGCCAGCTGGACGGCGGGTCTGGTTGCCCCGGGCGCCATGCAGCACCTGGCTCTCAACGTGGACACCGAGGAAGAGCTGCTGAGCATGCGCGACCGGCTGCGCAGCCACGGTCACTGGGTGATGGGACCGCTTGACCACGGCTTTTGCAAGTCGATCTATTTTGCCGGCCCCGAGGGCTTGATGCTGGAGTTCTCGACCTCGGAGGGCGGGGCGATTGACCAGGAAGCCTGGATCGATCCCGAGGTCGTCGGGCTGAACGGCATCGACCAGGAAGAGCTTGAGCGCTACAAACACCCCCAGCCCTTTGCCTCGCGCGGCGGTACGATCCAGAATCCGGCGGTCGATCCCGACAACCCGCCCATGCGCTTTCCACCCGGCCAGGATGCGGTCTACCGCATGTCTGACGAAGACGTGACGGCTAAGCTCAGCGAGACGACCCCGCCGGTTCAGCCAAAGACGGACTAGCCCGTGTCCGGCGCAGCGCCCGTTCGCTGCGCCTCCTCCCTCGCCTCCCAGGGTCTGCTGCCGTTCCGGCGGAACGTGCGGCAGGCCGTGAAGGAGAGACAGCCGTGACCCACACCGTGCGCCCCTTTAGCGGCCAGGAGTTCCTCGACAGCCTGCGCGACGGCCGCGAAGTCTGGATCTATGGCGAGCGGGTCAAAGACGTCACCCAGCATCCGGCCTTTCGGAACTCGGCCCGGATGCTGGCCCGCCTGTATGACGCGCTGTACGATCCCCACAAGAGCGCCGCGCTGACCACCGAGACCGATACCGGTAGCGGCGGCTTCACCCACAAGTTCTACAAAGTCCCCCGTAATGTGGCCGACCTGGTCGGCAGCCGCGACGCCATTGCCGAGTGGGCGCGCATCTCCTACGGCTGGATGGGACGCTCGCCCGACTACAAGGCCAGCCTGACAGCCACGCTGGGAGCGAATGCCGAGTTTTACGCGCCCTATCAGGACAACGCCCGGCGCTGGTATCGTCAGACCCAGGAACGCTGCCTGTTCCTGAACCACGCCCTAGTCAACCCGCCGACCGACAAGGGCCGCCCGCCCGACGAGGTCAGCGATGTCTACGTCCATGTCGAGAAGGAAACCGACGCCGGCGTCATTGTCAGCGGGGCCAAGGTCGTGGCCACGGGTTCGGCCCTGACCCACTACAATTTCATCGGCTTCTACGGCCCGACGCCGTTGAGCCGACCCGAGATGGCGCTGTTCGCCATGATTCCCATGGACCAGCCCGGGGTGAAGCTCATCTGCCGGCCGTCCTACGAACTGGCCGCAGCCACCATGGGCAGCCCGTTTGACTACCCCCTGTCCTCGCGGCTGGACGAAAACGACGCCATCCTGATTCTGGACCACGTGCTCATCCCGTGGGAAGACCTGTTTGTCTACCGCGATGTGGACAAGGCCAACGCCTTCTTCCCCGGCTCGGGTTTTATTCCGCGCTTCACCCTGCACGGCTGCACCCGCTTTGCGGTCAAGCTCGATTTCTTCAGCGGCCTGCTGCTCAAGGCGGTTGAGGCCGTGGGCGGGCAGGAACTGCGCAGCGCCCAGGTCCACCTCGGCGAGGTCCTGGCCTGGCGGCATACCTTCTGGGGCCTGACCGAGGCCATGATCAAAACCCCCGAGCCGTGGGTGTCTGGTGCCGTCCAGCCCAACACCGAGTACGGTCTGGCCTACCGCACTCTGGCCGCCAGCGCCTACCCGCGCATCAAGGAGATTGTCGAGCAGACGATTTCGAGCGGGCTGATCTACCTCAACTCCCACGCGGTGGATTTCAAAACCCCGGAGCTGCGGCCCTACCTCGACAAGTATCTGCGCGGCTCCAACAACTACGACGCGCTGGAGCGGGTCAAGCTGCTCAAACTCCTGTGGGACGCGGTTGGCTCGGAGTTCGGCGGACGCCACGAGCTGTACGAGCGCAATTACGCCGGCAACTATGAAAACATCCGGCTTGAGAACCTGCCTGCGGCCATGGCCAGCGGGCGGGTCGAAGAACTCAAGGCGTTTGTTGACGACTGCATGGCCGACTACGACCTGGACGGCTGGACCGCGCCAGACCTGGTGAACGCGACGGATGTCGGTCGCCGGGGGAAAAGCGCCAAGGAAAAAAACTAAGCCAGGAACAGGCACACGCGAAGGAGGGAACCCCATGAAACTCGTCACCTTTAGCCACGCCGACTCGACCCGCATCGGTGTCCTGGACGGGGACGGCGTGCTGGACCTGTCCCGGGCCGCGCCGGACCTGCCGATTGAAATGCGCGCCTTTCTGGAGGCCGGCGATGCGGCTCTGGAGACGGCCCGGCGGGCGGTCGCGGGCACGACGGCCAGACTGGCGCTCGACGAGGTCATCCTTGCCGCGCCGATTCTGCGACCGCCGAAGATTCTGGCCGTCGGCCTCAACTACAAGGATCACATCGCCGAGACCGGCCGGGACACGCCCCAGTTTCCGCTGATCTTCAACAAACAATCGACTGCGGTGACCGGCCCGACCGACGTGATCCACCTGCCGCGCGTGTCGGATAAATTGGACTACGAGGGCGAACTGGCCGTGGTCATTGGTCGGCGTTGCCGTCACGTGCCGAAGAGCCGCGCGGCCGAAGTGATCGCCGGCTACACCATCGCCAACGACGTGAGCGTCCGGGACTGGCAGCGGCGCGTGCCGACCTTCACCATGGGCAAGTCGTTTGATACCCACTGTCCGCTCGGCCCGTGTCTTGTCACTGCGGATGAGATCGGCGACCCCCACGGCCTGGAACTCCAGACCTGGGTCAACGGCGAGTCGCGCCAACACTCAAACACCCGCGAGCTGCTGTTCGACTGCTTCGAGCTGGTCGCGCACCTGTCCACCGCGTTCACGCTGGAGCCGGGCGATATCATTTCGACCGGCACGCCGGGCGGTGTGGGCGCGGCCATGAAGCCGCCCCAATTTTTGAAAGCCGGCGATGTGGTGCGGATCTCGATCGCCAAGATCGGCCAGCTCGAGAATCGGGTCATTGCCGAGCCGGAGGGCACGCCCAGAATATAGTGCCAAGATAGTAGATAGTGCCAAGATAGCGTCACAGGAGGACGACATGGTTCAGGTTACAGAACTCGGGTATATGGGAGTCGGGGTCAAGGACAGCGCGGCCTGGAAGGACTTTGCGGCCACGGTGGTCGGCTTTGAGGTGAGCGACGACGGCGAGTCCGACCGCTGCTATCTGCGCATGGACTACTGGCACCACCGTCTGGTGCTGCACGACGACGGCAGCGACGATCTCGGCTATCTGGGCTTCCGGGTCGCCGGGGCTGAAGAATTCGACCAGATGCAGCACCAGCTGACCACCGCCGAGATCCCCTACCGGCTCGGCTCAGACGACGAGGCTGCCGAGCGGCGCGTGCTGGCCGTGCTCAAGCTGACCGATCCGGGCGGCAATCCGATTGAAATCTTTCACGGCCCAGAGGTCCACTTTCGCCGGCCCTTCCACCCCGGCCGGGGCATGCACGGCCGGTTCAAGACCGGCAGCGGCGGGCTCGGCCACTGCATTATTCACCAGCCGGACAGCGTAGCCGCCTATCATTTTTTCAAGGCGCTCGGCATGCGGGGCGGCGTCGAGTACAAGATTCGGATGGGCGACCGGGTCGTGGCGCCGACCTTCATGCACTGTAACGAGCGCGACCACAGCGTGGCTTTTGGCGTCGGCGACGGCAAGCGCCGCCTCAACCACATCATGATCGAGGTCGATAACGCCGACGACGTGGGGCTGACCTACGACCTGGTCCGCAAGCACAAGATTCCGGTCCATATTCTGCCCGGCAAGCACTCCAACGACCACATGTACTCCTTCTACTTCGGGAGTCCGTCGGGCTGGATGTTCGAGTACGGCTATGGCGGCCGGCCGGCGACCCATCAGTCGGAGTACTACGTCGAAGACATGTATGGCCACCAGCCCGAATCGGGCGGCTTCGACGCCAGCCCGCAGGACTAATACTTCGGCCGCCGCGCTCAGGCGTGGGCCGCGTCGAGCAGCGGCTTGAAAAAGTCGGGCTGGGCAACCCAGTCGTCCGGGCCGTCCATCTCGCCGAAAAAGCTGGTGTCGATGACGACCTCGTCGATGCCGGCCTCTTTGCACTCTGTGAGATGCGGCAGCATGTCGTCCGGTGTGCCGACCCAGTTGGGCTGCATCAGCTGCTCACCGATCTTTTCGATGCCCGGCAGGGCCGGAGCGGCAAACACCCGCTGGACGAGCCTCAGGGGGCCGCGCTGGAAGCGCTCTTTGGCCATCCGGTTGAGCTGTTGCAGGCGGCTCACCGCCATCTCGACGGTGTGGCCGGCGGGGTGCCAGGCGTCACACAGCTCGGCGGTCCGCCTCAGCCCCGGCTCGCTGAGGAAGCCACCCAGAATGGGAACCGCGGGGTTGCCGTGCTCGTCCCGCTGAACAGGCTTGGGCGAGTATGAGCCGTGAGGAATAGAGTAGAATTCGCCGTCATAGCCGGTCGGGTTTGCCTTCCAGGCGGCGCGCAGGGCACGGATGAAATCGTCGCAGCGCGCGCCAAGCCGCTCAAACGGGGTGTCCTGGTGGGCGTACTCTTCGCGCGACCAGCCGATACCCAGGCCGAGATCGAAACGGCCCTCGGACAGCAGGTCAATCGTCGCCACCTGTTTGGCCAGCGTCGCCGGTCGGTGGTAGCCAAAGACCAGGACCGAGGTCCCGAGCCGGATGCGGCGGGTGATGCCGGCCACATAGGCAAGCGACTCCAGCGGGGCCAGGAGGTTTTCATAGGCTTGGGGCCACTGTCGGATAGGCTGAGGACCGTGAATGAACTGGTCAATCGGATGGCTCTGAACGGGCTGCTCGGGATACAGGAAGTGATCCTGGACCCACAGCGAGTCATAGCCCAACTCGTCGGCTCGGACCGCGAACTCATGGACCGCCCGCCGGTCGGCGAAGTCGGTCAGCTGGGGCATATTAAAGCCGATTTTCATGCCTGCCTCCCTTACGGCTGAGTCGTTTCGACCAGTTCCAGTATGGTCCCGTCCGGGTCTTTGAAGCACACAAAACGGGCCGGTGGGGCGTCGAGTGGGCTGAGCAGAACCGGCTCGGACACAAACTCTACCCCGCGCGCTTTCAGCGCCTCGAC
>JAGWBB010000033.1:33602-33983 GCA_021296095.1 Desulfurellaceae bacterium
CGAGCGCGGGCTGCTCTACTCGGTGCTGCCGGTGAAGACGAGCTGGCGCGACTCCTCCTGAGCCTCAAACCGCTCCTTCAGCGGGGACGGCAGCGTGACCGTGCGCTCCTGGGGAAACTTGTCCGGATACAGGGTCGGGCGCAGGAAAAACTCCTCCGGGACCGGGACGGTCGCCTGACTCTTGAGCGGCGCCACAAACCACACCCGGCGCATGAAGTCGGGGCTGAAGAAGACCTCCAGGTCTTTTGTCGACCAGTCGCGGACCTGGTGGGCGTCGTGCATGTCATAGCTCAAGAGGTCCTGCTCCAGGTCCCAGAACACGAAGATCTGGCCGCTGTAGCCCTGCTTGCCGAGCTGCGGGTTCATCAGCTTGGCCACCCG
>JAGWBB010000034.1 GCA_021296095.1 Desulfurellaceae bacterium
AAATGCCCGGCAGCATAGCAAGCCGGCAGGAGGAAGCATAGGCGGGTTTGATGAGGCGCGACCGGTACGCCGGGCCGGAGGTCGGGCCGTGTGAGTGAAATATGGCGGGCAGATTTTGGGGAAGAACCAAAAACACGACCGCCGACTAGGGCCTCAGCCGCAGCGTCAGCTGTTCCGCACTCAGCGGGTTGACTGTGCGGTAGGCGGCAATGAAGGTCTCGACATGGCGGGCGATACTGTGCTGCACGGTCGGCAGTTTGTCGCTGCCAACCGTACCGACCTCGCGGGTTTCCCAGGTTTCGGCAAACTGCTGAATGTTCCGGTCTCGGGCCAGGGTGACCAGCTGGTTGAGACACACCTCAATGGAATAGGCGTACAACTCGTAGTGTTTCTTGAGTGCGGCGACATTCACGTACAGATACGGGCCGCCGGGCGTGAGCGACCATGTTTCTTTGCTGAGCACCGGGATGCCTGCGGCGCGGAGCTGTGTTTCGACCCTGGTTTGCAGCCGGCCTTGGGTGAGGCCGTCCTGCTCGGCAGCGGCGTTGAGGGGTTCGACCACCACCGCCACGCCGGCCAGCCCCCGGAGCGTTTCGCGCTGCTGCTCCAGGGTTTGGGCCAGGCTTGTTTCCGACACCAGCCAGACCAAGAGAACGCCAGCACATCCGATGATGGTCTTCATACTTCTCTCCTCTTGTACGTGTGATGCATATTGCGTTATCCACCGGCCGAGAAGGTACCCACCCCGGCCTTCGGCCACCCCTCCGAGGAGGGGAGCCGCCCCTATCCCCTCCTCGGAGGGGTCCTGCGCAGCAGGGGGGTGGGTTCTTCCCGGTCCGACAGTCAGCGCCCGGCAGGCGAGCGTAGGTTCCTGAGAATATGCATCACACTGTCTTCTGCACAAGAGTTGTTCCGGGACATTTTGTCAATGTTTGACTTGGCCGTCTGGACTTCTAGACTAGGGGCAGTGAAGGAGGCGCGGCGATGCTGGACAACATCATCCTGCTGACCGATTCGTACAAAGAAACCCACTGGAAGATGTATCCGCCCGGAACGCGGACGATTTATTCCTATTTGGAGGCCCGGCGGGGGGGCGAGTATGGCGAGGTGATGTTTTTTGGCCTGCAATACTTTCTGATGAAGTATTTTGCCGGCGCGGTGGTGTCGGCGGAAAAGATCGAGCGGGCGGCCCGGTTTGTGGCCGCCCACTTCGGTACGCCCGAGGTGTTCAACCGGGAGGGCTGGGAGCACGTCCTCAGTCAGCATGGCGGGACCTTGCCGGTCGAGATCCGGGCTGTGCCCGAAGGCTTGGTGGTGCCCGAGGGTAACGTTTTGCTGACGATTGAAAACACCTGTCCGCGCTGTGCCTGGCTGGTCAATCATCTGGAGACTGTGCTGGTTGAGCTGTGGTACCCGTGCACGGTGGGGACGATCTCGCGCGAGATGAAAAAGATCATCCGGGCCGGCCTGGAGCGCTCGGGAACGCCGAGCGACGAGGTGCTGGCCTTCAAGCTGCACGACTTTGGCTTTCGGGGTTCGACCTCGCCCGAGTCCGCAGCCCTCGGCGGGGCAGCCCATCTGGTGAATTTTCAGGGCACGGATACCCTGGCAGCCTGCGAGCTGCTGATTGACTCCTACGCGGCCGAGATGCCGGGGGTGAGTATCCCCGCAGCCGAACACTCGACAATCACGGTCTGGGGCGAAGACGCCGAGGGAGATGCGTTCGCCCATATCCTCGAGCAGTATCCGGCCGGTCTGGTATCGGTCGTGTCGGACTCGTGGGATGTGTATCGGGCGTGTCGGGAGTTATGGGGGGAACGGCTCAAAGAGCGGGTGCGGCCCGGCCCGATTCCGGCCCGCCCGAGGTGGTCGTGCCGGACTGTCTGGACGTGCTGGGCGAGCGGTTCGGCTTTTCCGTCAACCCCAAGGGCTACCGGGTGTTGCCCGACACCGTCCGGCTGATCCAGGGCGACGGCATCAAGCGCCAGACCCTGGCCGGCATCGTCGATGCTGTTCTGGAGCGCGGCTGGTCGCTCGATTGCGTCACCTTCGGGTCGGGCGGCGGGCTGCTCCAGGACTGTAATCGGGATACCCAGAATTTCGCCCTCAAGTGCGCCTACGGCGTGGTGGGCGACGAGGCGCGCGGGGTGTATAAACGGCCGGCCACAGATCCCATGAAGGACAGTAAGCGGGGGCGGCTGATGCTGGTGGAGGGCGATGAAGACCAGGGCTATGTGACCGTCGCCCAGGGGACGCCGGGGGCGAGCGACGTGCTGGTCCCGGTCTTTCGGGATGGCCAGCTGCTGCACCCCTGGACCCTGGAGCAGGTCCGGGCGCGGGCCGCGCTGGGATAGAAAGAGGAAACGTGCCACCAGTTCATGTGTCGGAGGGTAGGTTTCCTCTTTGGGACGGCGGCCCTACTGCTCGTTCCACGAGCGGCGTTCTTTTTTGAAGAAATCCTGGTGGCGGAGCATGATCTCCGATTCGGCGTCGAGCAGATGGGCGATCAGCGCCGCCCTGACCCACATACCGTTTTCGGCCTGGGCGAAATACATGGCCCGGGGGTCGCTGTCCACATCCGGCGAGATCTCGTCGTTGCGGGGGAAGGGGTGCAGAATCGCCGCATACTCGCGCATCTTGCGGAGCTGCCGGCGGTCGAGGATGAAGCGCTGGCGGTCGAGTTGGCTCAGAAACGCGGCCACCTCTTCGTCGTCGTGCTCGTGCTGGACCCGGGTCATATAGACCAGGTCGGCCTGTTCGATACAGTCGGCCAGGGCTGGCCGCTCGTGCACGGTGACCCCCGCCTCGACCAGATCGGACTGCAGGTCGGCGGTAACGCTCAGCCGGGGGTGTTCGGGCCCGACGAAGTACATGGTCACGTCTTCGTGCTGGGCGAGCAACTCGGCCAGCGAGCGAATGGTCCGGCTGCGGCCCACGTCCCCACAGAACAGATAGGTTTTGCCGTCCAGGCCGGCCCGCAGGTTTGGCCAGCGGGTGCGGAGATCGGACAGCCGTCGGCCGAGGTTGCGGTCATCACCTTCGGGGTCGCCCTCCCGGTCCCTGAATTTGAACACCTCCTGGATCGTATAGTAGTCGAGCAGGGCCTGGGTCGGATGCTCGTCCGCGCCGGAGCCGCCGTTCACAATCGGCACCGGCTTGTCCATGTCGTTCATCTTGTAGGCAAAACACTCGGCCAGCTTGGGCATATTGTCGCGCAGGATGACGGTATCGAAATAGGTGCTGAACATCATGATCGAGTCGAGATCGGCTTCGCCCTTATAGGCCGAAGACACGGCCGGGTTACGGATCTCGGCGTAGTCCATGCCCAGGTGCTGACAGGCTCTGACAAAGGACAGAAAGGTCCGGGTCGAGGCTTGGGTGAAGTGCAGCATGGCCGACTTGTCACACAGGGTCTCCCGCAGCAGCCGGCTGCCGCGCCGGTTGCGCGCCAGCTGCCGGATCATGGTCGCCAGACCGGTCAGGCGGTCCAGCAGCTCGCGGTCGAACTGGGCCGAGAAGATCACGTGTTTGAGCCGATTGTTGCGCTGAAATTCCTGCACCTTCATCATGACCGGGCGGTTCAGCCGCGGCTCGAACTCGCGCAGGTGCTGCAAGCGGGCAGATGTGTCTGTGTAATCCACCGGTCCCTCCCGAGGCTGAGGCATGATAGCGCCGCGCCCGGCGAGCGGCAAGGGTCTGGAGCCGCCGAGACGGGAGGCGGGAGGTGCGGCGAAAATTCCCGGGGACGGTAGGGAACCGTCCCCGGCGCGGGCGCGTGGTCTAAGCGGTGAAGTTCAGCTTCAGGCCGGGCCGCGGCCAGTCAAAGGCCACCAGCTTACCGGTACCCGACAGCGTGGCATACGCGGTTGTGAGATCAGGTCCGCCAAAGCACACATTGGTCGTGAACGGGTCGGACAGCGGCACATGATCGACGCCCGAGCCGTCCGGCGCAAAGGCGGAAATGCCGGCCCCGCCCATCAGGGTGGCGACACATACGTAGCCGGCGCTGTCAACGGCCAGGGAGTCGAGCAGCTGATAGCCCGGCAGGTTGTTGAGCAGGGTGGCGCCGCCCGGACCGTCCAGAATCGGGCCGCCCGCGCCCTGGGTGCGTACGACTTCGCCCGGCGCGGTGATATCCCACTGCCACACCCGGCTCTCAAACGTCTGGGCGATATACACTTTCTTGTCACCGGGGGCCAAGCCGATGCCGTTCGGCCCGTCAACCGGCTGGGCGACCTCGGTGATCATTGAGCCGTCGGGTTTGGCGTAATACACGCCGCCCCGGTCGCGGTCGTGGTCTCTGACCTTGCCGAAGTCGGTGAACCAGAACCCGCCGCTGGCGTCGAACACGATGTCATTCGGGCCTTTGAGCTTGTAGCCGTCGCACTCGGTGTATAAGACCTCGACCTTGCCGGTGTTGATATCAACCCGCTGAATGCAGCCGCCGTTGTAGTCGGCGGGAATGCCGTGCGGAACGGTCAGGCCGTTCACCTCAATCCAGTCAAAGCCGCCGTTGTTGCACACATAGATGGCGCCGTCCGGCCCGACCGCCGCGCCGTTCGGCCCGCCGCCGGTTTCGGCCACGATTTCCTGGCTGCCGTCGGGTCGGACCCGGGTGAGGGTGGCGCGTTTGATCTCAACCACGATCACGCTGCCGTCGTCCATGGCGATCGGGCCTTCGGGGAATTGTAAGCCTGAGGTAATTTCTCGAACGTCTGCCATACTGTGTCCTCCTTGGCTTCTTGTACCATACCGTCGGGCTTCACGTCAGCCTCTCCCCCTATTGTCTCCGGCTGGCATAGGCTAGGCTTGGCCGCTGCGGATGCATCACCCATGTTGAGTTCTGGCGTGTCTTTTCTCGGCAAACGCACCGAGGGTATTTTCTACGGCTGGTGGCTGGTCGGTCTGAGCGGTTTCATCATGCTGCTGGCCAATGTGCCGCTGTTTCACGCCATGGGCGTGTGGGCGGTAGCCCTGGAGCGCGAGTTCGGCTGGACGCGCACCCAGCTCGGCCTGGCGCTGACCTTTACCCGGATTGAGGGCGGGTTGATGGGGCCGCTGGAGGGGTATCTGGCCGACCGCCTCGGCACGCGGCGGATGATTCTGATTGGGCTGCTGATCCTGTCCGGCGGCTTTCTGCTGTTCAGCCAGGTCCAGCATCTGTGGATGTTCTACCTGTCCTACGTGGTCATGGCCGTGGGCCAGGGGTTTGGCGGCTGGCTGCCGCTGATGACGATGTTGAACCACTGGTTTGCGCGCCAACGGGCGACTGCGGTGGGCTGGGCGAATGTGGTCAGCCGGCTGGGCGCCCTGATCCTGGTGCCTATCATTGCCTGGGCGATCGACCCGGACGATCCCCAGCTGGGCTGGCGGACCACCGCCCTGGTGCTCGGCCTGTTCACCCTCGTCCTGGCCCTTCCGCTGTCCCGATTGATTCGTGACCGCCCCCAGGAGTACGGGCTGCTGCCGGACGGCGAGCCGCCGTCGCTGACGCAGCCGCACCCGGCAACGCCCGAGGCGGGAAAGCCGTCGCCTCAGCCCGCGACCGGCCAGACCGACCATACTGCTGCCCAGGCCGTGCGGACCTCGGCCTTTTGGTTTATCGCTTTTGGCCATGGTTTTACCTCCATGGTGATTATTGCCATCATGACTCATCTGGGGCTGCTGATCGTTGATGCGGGTTTTGATGTGCCGACCGCAGCCTGGGTCATGGCCGTCTACACCGCCGTTGCCATGGTGGCCCAGATTGTGGGCGGCTACGTCGGCGACCGGATTCCCAAGCGGATTGCGCTGTGTATTTTTTCTACCGTGCAGGCGGCCGGGGTGCTGGTGCTCACCTATGCCACCACGCTGCCGCTGCTGGTGTTGTTCGCCTGCTTGTTCGGCCTGGGATTTGGGGGCCGCAACCCGCTGACCATAGCGATCCGCGGCGAGTACTTTGGCCAAGCCGCATTTGGAAAAATCCTGGGCCTGTCCACCGTGCCGATGAATATTCTGATGCTGGTGGCCGCGCCGTTTGCCGGCTGGATCCGCGATACCCAGGGCAGCTATGAGCTGGCGTTTCTGAGTTTAGCGGGCTGTAGCTTGCTGGGTGGGGTATGTTTTCTGCTGGCCAGGAAGCCCGAGTTGGAGCCTGGCTCATAAACGGGAGTGGCTGGATTTCTGGTCTGTTTTTGCCCACAATCGACCCATGCGCTTTCTGAGCCTGCACGTCAACAGCTTCTGCTGCACGATCACGACCAAGGGACGCTCAAAGGTCTACGAAGCCTACGACGACCCCGTCACCCGGGTTGACGACGCTCTGCTGGTGCTGGCCAGCGTTGAACGCGGGGATGAACGCAACCCACAGTTGGTGGCCGAGCGGGCCAGCACCGAACTCGTCAAGCTGGCCGCCCAGCTGAAAGCGACGACCGTCGTCCTTCACCCCTTTGCCCATCTGTTTGCCGAACTGGCCGCTCCACAGTCGGCCATTGATATTCTGAGCCGGACACAGGAGGCTCTGAGCCGGGCCGGTCTGACGACCATCCGTACGCCCTTCGGCTGGTTCAACGCCCTTCAGATTGACGCCAAAGGCCATCCCCTGTCGCGGGTCGCTCGGACGGTGACCGCAGACGCCTGAGTGCCGACGCGGTCCGGCGCGTCCTCTATCTTTCCGCCTACCCAGCTGCTATGCGGGGAGACGAACAGCTCGCCGAACCATGAGGAGCCTCGCCATGTCGATACGTCAAGACATCACTCCGGCCGATATGCAGAACATCCGCCAGCGCTTTGGCTATTCTCCGGGGGTCAAGGTCGGCCAGATGCTGTACATCGCCGGGCAGGTTGGTCGGGATACCGAACTCCAGGTGGTTGAGGACAGAGAAGCGCAGTTTGCCCAGGCTTTTGACAATGTCAAAAAAGTCCTGACCGCAGCCGGCGCCGACTTTGATCAGGTGGTGGAAATGGTCACCTACCACACCGATATGCGCGATCTGCCGCTCTTTATTGAGGTGAAGAATCGGTATTTTCGCAATCCCGATAGACTGCCGACCTGGACTGCGATTACCACCCCGGCCTTGGCCATGCCCGGGCTGCTGGTCGAGATCAAATGCACGGCGTGTCTTGAATAGGCAGGCACGTCTCGCGTGTCAGCCCGTAGCATCGTTACAGGGGGAGGGATGGAACAGACCGCGGCGCTGGAGCAGACGGCACGCAAAACGGGAGGATTTTTCTACGGCTGGGTGATTGTTTTTGCCGGCTTGGTGTTGAGCCTGATCATGTACGGGGTCATTGAAGCCTTCGGCGTCATGTTCAAGCCGATTGTCGCCGAGTTTGAGTGGGACCGGGGTACGGTCTCGATGGCCTCGATGGTCAACTGGCTGAGCTTTGGCGTGTCGGGCCTGCTGTGCGGCGTGCTGAGTGACCGCTTTGGATCGCGCTGGGTGATGATTGGCGGCGGGCTGATCTTTGTCATCGGCACCTTCCTGATGAGTCAGGTCGAGTCCCTGTGGCAGCTGTACTTCTTTTTTGGCGTGCTCATCGCGGCCGGTCGCTCGGCCGCCGGCGTGCCGCTCACCGCGCTGGTCACCAAATGGTTTGTGCGCAATCAGGGTCTGGCCCTGGCGGTTGCCCAGTCCCAGAACGTGGGCTCGGCGGTCTTTGCCCCGCTGTCGGTTGTCCTGCTGAGTACCTATGGCTGGCGGGGCGCCTATGTCGGGTTGGGTCTGATCTCTCTGCTCGTCATTCCGCTGGCCCTGCTCATGCGGGACTATCGGGCCCGTCAGGAGCCCGAGCCGGGCCAGCCGGACCAAGGGCGACGGGCGTCGTCTGCCCCGGCCCGGCTGCCGGGCCTGAGCCTGGGCGAGGCGATGCGCACGCGCGCCTTTTGGACGCTGAACTTCATGGTCATCGGCTGCTGTGTGTGTCACTCGTGCATTCTGCTGCACGGCGTGAGCCATATGACGGATACCGGGCTGGACGCCTCGGTGGCCGCGCGGATCGTGGCGACCATGGCCATCTTCGGCATGGTCGGCAAGATTGCCAACGGTTTGCTGGCCGACCGGGTCGGTGCCAAGTGGGCGATGGCCGGCTTTCTCGGTCTCCAGGCGATCATGATTCCGCTGTTCATTGAGGCCCAGACCGCGCCGACGTTTTATACCTGGGCGGTGCTGTTCGGCCTGGGCTACGGCGGGCCAATGCCGGTCTATGCGATGCTGTTTCGCGAGTACTTTGGCCTTCGCTCGATCGGCACAATCCTGGGCGTCTTTTTCATGGTCGCCTCGATTGGCATGGGCTCGGGGGGCCTCATGGGCGGGATGATGCACACCTCGTTCGGCAGTTACGCGGCACCGTTCCTGACCAGTACGACGACCGGCGTGCTTGCCGCGCTTCTGGCCCTGACCCTGCCCTCGCCCAAACGCGAAGCGCCAGCCGTGGCCCCCGAGCTGGCCCTGCAGACCAGCTAGCAAACGAGGAGGTGAGCCATGCCGGTCATTGACGGTGACAGCCATTTCGTCGAGCCTTTGGACCTGTTCGAGACGTATATTGACCCAGCCTTCCGTGGTCGTGAAATGCGGATTGAGCAAGACGCCGGGACCGGCCGGTTGCGTATCCTGACCGATGGCCGGCCCCTGCAGTTGGTGGACGTTGAGACGCTGCTGGCCGCAGTCGTCGGCTATGGTCAAAAGGAAGCCGGCCGGGATCTCAACACCTTTGACCGGTATCTGGTGACCAGCGATCAGTGGCAGGATATGGGCGCCCGGGTCCGGTTTCTGGATGCTGAAGGTATTGACTGCCAGGTGCTGTATCCCACCCTCGGCCTGTTGTGGGAGGGCGGGGTTGAGGACCCGGCTCTGGCCGATGCCCTGTGTCGGGCCTACAACACCTGGGCCTTCGAGTTGTGTGCTGGGCACAAAGACCGCCTGTTTCCGGCTGCTCATATTTCTTTGCGGGATCCTCAGCTGGCCGTGACGGAACTGGAACGGGTGGCCAAGCTGGGGTGTCGGACGATCTTTGTGGCAGCCGCGCCGGTCGGCGGGCGCAGTTTTGGTCATCCGGACTTCGACCCCATCTGGGCGGCGGTCCAGGACCTGGACCTGAGCGTCGGCATTCATCTGGTCGGTCACCCGCACTATACCGGTAGCGAGTGGTATCAGGGCCAGGACCCCGGCTTCATGTTTGTGACCATGAACGTCATTCAGGACCCGCGCATGGCGCTGACGACGATGGTCTATGACGGGGTGCTGGAGCGGTTTCCGAGGCTGCGGGTGGCAACCATCGAGGCCATGGTGGGCTGGGTCGGCGAATGGCTGGAGCGGCTCAACTATCGCTTCACGTACATGGGCCACACGTCCCAGATGAAGCGTCCGGCCAGCGAATATTTCGCCCGCAATATCTGGATCAACGGTGATCCGGAAGAAAAGATGTTTCCGCTGATAGTCCGTTTTGCGGGTGATAGCCGCTTCTTTGTGGGCTCGGACTATCCCCATGCCGAAGGATTTACCCGGCCGATAGACAAGGCCCGCGAGCTGCTCTCGCCCCTGCCGGCGGCGACGGTTGACAAGATTCTGGGCCACAACGCCCGGCAGTTTCTGGGGCTGTAGAGATCAGGAGAACCGCAGCCCCTGACCCCGCCTTCCGTCCCGCAGTTTGAAGCGCCAGCCGATCAGCCAGCCGGTCAGCAGGACGCCGGCGCCAGCCAGGAACCAGGACAGGTTGCGCTGGTGTTCGGTTTGGCTGTATTCGGACTTCAGCTGTTCCAACTCGGTCTTGAGCAGGGCTTCCCGATCCGCCCGGGTCTTGGTGGCGGTGGTCAACTCGTCGTTCTTCTGGCGTAGCCGGGCGATTTCCTCACCCTGCTGTTCGACCTCGGCCTCCAGCTGCTGAAGGCGCACCGCGGCCGGGGCGTCTTGGGTGACATCGCTGTGCAGCACATAGCCGCGGCGGCCGTTGGGAAGCACGGCCAGATAATACTCGCCTTCCCGGTGGACGCGTTGCACAGCGTCGCCGGTCTTGAGCGTGGCAAACACCTCTGAATCGGGGCTGGGGCTCAGCCAAACTGGAACCTCACGGTAGTCGCTCACGTACAGCTCTTGGGCAGAACTGCGGTACGGCAGGAGGACCAGGACTAGGCTGAAGCACAGGAGCAGGCCGCATTCAGCTATGATGGCTGGCTGCCAGTCGGGTGTCCGACTCAGACGCATACGAGGGGAATAACCCAGATGGGCGGTGAAGGCAATTCCAGGCCGCTAGGCCCCAGATCGCTCGGACGAGGTGGACAGGACGTGCTGGAGAACCTCGATGAGAGCCTGATGAATTTTTCCGTTGGACGCCAGGAGTTGGTCTCCGGTCAGATCGAAGGTCTGGCCGCCGAAGTCGCTCATCCGCCCGCCGGCTTCTTCCACGATCAGGGCGCCGGCCGCACTGTCCCAGGGGTATAAACGCCACTCCCAAAAGCCGTCGGCGCGACCGCAGGCCGTATAGCACAGGTCAAGAGCGGCCGAGCCGCTGCGTCGTATGCCCTGGGTCCGCAGCATAAAGGCCTGATAGAAGCTGAGATAGAAGTGGCTGCGCTGACGCCGGTCATACGGGAAGCCGGTCAGCAGCATGCTGCGGTCGAGGGAGGGGGTGGAGGAGACCTGTATGGGGCTGCCGTTGAGGCTCGCCCCTCTGCCCCGCCGGGCGCAGAAGAGTTCGTTCCGAATCGGGTCATAGACGACCCCGACGATGGGTTGGGACTCATAGGTCAGACCCACCGACACGGCAAAGTGTGGAAAAGTATGGGCAAAGTTTGTGGTGCCATCCAGCGGGTCGATATACCACCGGTACGGACTGTCGGGACCTGACAGGGCCGATTCTTCGGCCAGAACCTGGTGGTCTGGAAGACGGGTGTGGAGGGCCTCAGTAATCAGCGTATCGGCCGCTTTGTCAACATTGGTGACGAGGTCAACTATGTCCGTTTTGATCTCGACCGTCTTGGTCGTGAGCCACTGGTCTTTGATCAGGGCGCCGGCCTGCTGCGCGAGGTCTTGGGCAATGTCGAGATAATGGTCGAGATCGTTGTGCCAGGGGGCAATCTGCATACCATCCCGTTGTTGCATACGCGGGCGGAGCCTGCAACAACGGGGCTCATGCGTGTGTTCGCTCCAGCCAAAGTCAACCTGTTCTTGCGTATCCTCGGCCGCCGGGAAGACGGCTATCATCTGCTCGATTCCCTCATGCTGCCGGTCAGCCTGTGCGACGAGATTCGGATCCGGCTGGACGGTGCGGTCTCAGCCGAGCGGCCCGCGTCGTCTGCCCAGATTCGCCTGAGCTGTGATGACTCCCGCATTCCGAGTGATGAGACCAATCTGGCCTCCCGTGCGGCCTCGCTGGTGTGTCGGGAAGCCGGCCTGGCCGCCCGGGTTTCGCTCCGTCTGGTCAAACGTATTCCGGCTGGTGCCGGTCTGGGCGGCGGAAGCAGTGATGCGGCGGCGGTCTTAAAGGGGCTCAACAGCCTGTTGAAGCTCGGCTGGGGCGAACCCCGTCTGTGCGAGCTGGGGCTGCGTCTAGGCGCCGATGTGCCGTTCTTTATTCCGTGTCGGCCGGCTCGGGCGACGGGGATTGGCGAGGAATTGCGCCCGGCCGGGCTGGTCGGGAGGCGCTGGCTGGTCCTGGTGGTTCCAAGCTTTGGCGTCTCGACACCGTGGGCCTACCGGCGATTTGACCAGCTGGTCGGGATGACTGCACCGTCTCCGACGATCACCGTCCCTGCCGATGGCTGGCCGCCTCCGGCGGCCTGTCTCAACGATCTTGAGCGGGCCGTCCTGCCCGCCCATCCTCTTCTCCAGCAACTGAAAAATATGCTCTTGAGCGCTCAGGCCGAGGTCGCCTTGATGTCCGGGAGCGGGTCGGCCGTCTTCGGGCTGTTCGGCCGCAAGGAGGCTGCCCAGCGGGCGGCCGACGGCATACGCCAGACCGTGGCCCAACACAGCCGGGTGTTCGTGGTCGAATCCCTGGCTGAAGCGCCGTGCTCCAACCCACCGGAGGTCCGCTCGGTTTGAGCCCGGAGGGGAGAGGCCGACCTTCCCCTCTTGACTTTTTGCCTGTCTGGCCTTTAGCTGGACGGCTCAGAATGAGAGTGCGCGGGCATTCTGGTGGGGAGTAGCCAAGCCAGGCAAGGCACCGGGTTTTGGCCCCGGTATTCGCAGGTTCGAATCCTGCCTCCCCAGTGCGGGTGCACGCTGTTCTCTTCCTGATGGGGTCGTTTTTCGGCACGGCTTTTCTCACGGGGGGTATCCGATGAGGGATGTACTAAAGATCTTCGCCGGAAGATCGAATCGGCCGTTGGCGGAGGAAATCTGCGCCAGCCTGCCGGAGCGTTTGGGGGCGGCTGATATCCGGACCTTCAGCGACGGCGAAAGCTCGGTTGAAATTACCGAGAATGTGCGGGGTGGCGATGTGTTCGTGGTACAATCCCTGTGCACCCCGGTCAACGATCACCTGATGGAGTTGCTCTTGATGCTCGACGCATTCAAGCGTGCCTCGGCAAATCGGATCACCGCCGTGATTCCCTACTACGGCTACGCCCGCCAGGATCGGAAGGTCGCTCCCCGCGTACCGATCAGCGCCAAACTGGTGGCCGATCTGCTCACCACCGCCGGCGCCTCCCGGGTGCTGACGGCCGAACTGCACGCCGGGCAGATCCAGGGCTTCTTCAATATCCCGGTCGATAACCTGTTTTCGGCGCCCGTGCTTGTGCCCTACCTGACCTCTCGGGTCGGGCGCGAGCAGATCTGTGTGGTCTCTCCCGATGCGGGTGGGGTGGAGCGCGCTCGGGCATTCGCCAAGCGCCTCGGGGCTTCCCTGGCGATCATTGACAAGCGCCGTGGTCAGGAAGCTGGAGACGGCCTGTCGGCCAACGCCAACCGTGATGTGGCCGAGATGCACATCATCGGCGACGTGGCTGGGCGGGTTGCCGTCTTGGTCGATGACATGGTGGATACCGCCGGGACGCTCACCACTGCGGCTTCCGCGCTGTGCGAGGCCGGGGCGCAGGCGGTCTATGGCTGCTGTACGCATGCCGTGCTGTCCGGTCCGGCGATCAAACGCATAGAGCAGTCCGCTCTGGAGGAACTGGTGGTCACCAACTCGATTCCGCTTCGCCCCGAGGCCCACGGTGTGGACAAAATTCGCGTCCTGTCCATCGCTCCGCTGATGGGTGAGGCCATTCGACGCATCCACAATGAGGAATCGATCAGCTCTCTGTTTTGAGCGGAAGAGGCGAGACCGGCGAAGAAAAGAGGACACAATGGAAAACGTACAGTTGCGGGTTGAAACGCGTCAGACCACAGGAAAAGAGCGCGCCGCCCAGATGCGACGGGCGGGAAAAGTGCCGGCCGTCTTTTATGGCGCCGGCAGAGCGGCGACCTCGCTCAGCGTCGATGCTAAGGAGTTTCGGCTCCAGCTGCTGAAGATCCAGGGGGCACCCCTGCTCAAACTGGCCTCCTCGGTACCTGAACTGAACGACAAGCTCGTATTGCTCAAAGAGGTGCAGCGTCACCCGGTGACCAGCGCGTTTCTGCATGCCGACTTCTTTGAAGTCGATGAGAGCAAACCGCTCCAAACCTCCGTCCCCGTCCACATCGTTGGCAGAGCCAAAGGCGTTACCGCGGGCGGGACGCTCCAGACCATGGTCCGTGACATTGCTGTTGAATGTTTACCCCGCGACCTGCCCCCTGCGGTTGAGGTTGATGTGACCGAACTCGACATCAGTGATGTGGTTCGGATTGCGGACCTGAATCTGCCCGAACAGCTCGGCGTCCTGGTCGATCCACAGACGATTCTGGTCGCCGTCCAAGCCCGCCGTGAGGCGGAGGAGGTCACAGAGGAAGCCGCTGAAGAGGAAGCCACCGAAGAGACGCCCGCCGCCGACGCGTCGGCCGAAGCCAGCGAATAGCCATCCAGAGGGACATCGTGCGTGTGCTGATCGGTTTGGGGAATCCAGGCCCGACCTACCACAACACCCGCCACAACCTGGGCTTCTGGGTGATCGACATCCTGGCCGAGCGGTGGCGCATTCCGCTCGTTGCCAGCCCTTTACTGTCTCGGCTCGGCCAGGGGAGCCGCCATGCAAGGGGAAACGTGAGAACCGATGGAGACTCTGACAAGGGGAAACGTGAGAACCGATGGACTCTGAAGGACATCACGTTTCCCCTTGAAGGACATCACGTTTCTCCTTGTGACCAAACCGTCCTGCTGGTCCAGCCCCAGACCTTCATGAATAACAGTGGGGAGGCTGCGGGCCGGATTCGGCACTGGTATGGCCTGTCTGCTGCCGATTTTCTCGTCGTGCACGACGACCTCGCTCTGCCTGCGGGCCGGATCCGCGTGAAGCGGGGTGGGGGCGGAGCTGGCGGCAACCGGGGAGTGGCTTCGATCATTGACGGACTTGGCAGTCCAGATTTCCCCCGGGTCAAGATCGGTATTGGACGACCACAGGACACCACGTCAGTGACAGAATTTGTGTTGCGCCGCTTTACTCCGCAAGAGGGAGCGTCTATGCTCTGTGCCGCTCGCCACGCCGCAGACGCGGTTGAGGCGGTATGCACGCGGGGGCTGGAGTGGGCAATGGACGGCTTTAACCGGATTGGCTGTGGGGGGTGAGTCCGCTCTATTGTCGCCGCTTTTGCCCTATGCTATGCACAACACTCACTGTCTGGACCGGAGGAGCGCATGCCGATTTATGAAACACTCACCATCCTGCATCCCGACTTGGCCGAAGCTCGGGTGAAGGAAGTCCTGACCTGGATGCAGCAGCTCGTCGAGAACGGCCAGGGAAAGGTGCTCCAGGTTGAAGAGTGGGGCATGCGGGACTTGGCCTATCGCATCCAGAAACAACGCAGAGGGTATTACGTCCGCCTCGAATACGAGGCCACACCGGCGGCGCTCCAAGAGCTGGAACGCAACTTCCGGCTGAGCGAGGAGGTGCTCCGGTTTCTGTCAATCGTGCGCAAAGCTCCTTCGGAAAAGCGTCCGAGCGTTCAGCCTCACTCAGAAGCGGTGACCGAGAGCCCTGCTGAGACACCACCCGAAGCTCCGGCGGAGTCTGCTGCCGAGCCGACTCCGCCCGCTCCACAGCAGGCGCCCGAACAGGAAGCTGCGGCTCCGGCGGCCGATACTGAGCCTGACGAGTCAGCCTCGCCTGCCACACACTGACAAGAGGAGAACAGCGCATGGCACGAGCACCAGCAAGAGGAGGCGGAGGGAGATATCGACGCGGCCAGCGTGGGGACGATAAATTCCCGGCGCGGCGTCGCTTGCGACGAAAAGTGTGTCGGTTCTGTGCCGATAAAAGCCTGTCGATCGACTATAAGGAAACACGCATCCTTGAGGACTTTGTCACCGAGCGGGGCAAGATTATTCCTCGTCGCATCACCGGAACGTGTGCCTGGTGTCAGCGCAAGCTGACAACAGCAGTCAAGCGGGCACGGGCGATTGCCCTGCTACCGTATGTGAGAACCCAGGTGTAAGTCTCGGGCGACGGGACGCCTTGTATTTTGGTCCACACTGCCGTAAACAAGAATGGCCATGGAGATTATTCTACAGGAAGAGGTCGCCGATCTGGGACAGATCGGTGATGTTGTGAAAGTCCGAGACGGCTACGCGCGCAACTACTTGCTGCCCCGGGGACTCGCGATTCAGGCAAATCGACGCAACGTGCGCGTCCTTGAGCACCACAAACGTCTGGTGGCAGTCAAAAAAGAACGCGTCCAGCGCCAGGCCCAGACGCTGCTCGACCAGTTGTCCGCCCTGAGCCTAACTATCCCGGCCAAAGCCGGGGAAGAAGGCCGCTTGTTCGGGTCGGTCACAAATATCGACCTTGAGACGGCCCTCAAAGAGAAAGGGCTGACCCTCGACCGGCGAAAAATTCTTCTTGACGAGCCGATCAAGCAACTGGGATCATATGAGGTACCGGTCAATCTGGGCGGTGCACTGCGGGCAAATATCAAGCTTGAGGTCACTGCCGAGTCGTAAGCCAGCTCTCCTCTGGTCGGCTCGCGCAAGCCAAGGACAGCGAAAGAGACGATTTTGCAGGCGCGTAGCTCAGTGGGAGAGCGCTTCCTTGACGCGGAAGAGGTCGGCGGTTCGATACCGCCCGCGCCTATGGTGATAAACACGTGAGCACTGTGACAGCGGTTTCCAGAGGACGCACGGAGAAGAGCTTCCCCGTCGGCTCTGTTGCTGCCTGCCTTGAGCACGTCGCCGCTGCCCATGTGCCGGGAGGTGGGCCATAGCTCGAGAAGCAGGGGTTCGGATCAATCAACAGATCCGTGCACGCGAAGTTCGCGTCATTGATGAAGGCGGAACCCAGGTCGGCATCCTTCACTTGGCCGAAGCCCTCCGTCTGACCGAGGAGCGAGAACTCGACCTCGTCGAGATATCTCCGACCGCCTCGCCCCCGGTCTGTCGGATCATGGACTATGGCAAGTACCGCTACCTGCAGAAAAAGAAGACCCAGGAGTCCCGGAAACATCAAATCCAGGTGCTGGTCAAAGAGGTGAAACTGGGGTCGCGAACCAACGAGCACGATATTGATTTCAAGGTCAATAATATCCGGCGTTTCCTGGAGAAGAAGCAGCGGGTCAAGGTGTCGGTCTTTTTCCGCGGTCGGGAGATTACGCATCCCGAGATTGGCAAAGAGCTGCTGGATAAGGTGTTTCAAAAAATCGAGGATATTGGGGCGCTCGAAAACCAGGCCCGTTTGGAGGGCCGCAACATGTCCATGCTCATTGTTCCGAGGTAAGCCATGCCAAAACTGAAAACTCGCCGTGGGGCGGCCAAACGTTTTAAGGTCACAGGTTCTGGAAAAGTGCGCCGCTATCGTGCCTATCGGCGTCACATTCTTTCCACCAAGACGACAAAACAGAAACGACACCTGAGGCAGTCCGGCCTCGTCTCGGCGGCCGATGAACGCGCTATCACCTATCTGATTCCGTTTCTGTAGACGAAGGAGAAGACATGCCTCGAGTCAAGCGCGGTTTTAAGGCGCGCCGCCGTCGAAAGAAGATTCTCAAGCTGGCCAAAGGCTTTGTGGGGGGCCGTCGCCGTCTCTACCGTCAGGCACGCGAGACGCTCGAGCGCGGCTTGGTCTACGCCTACCGTGATCGCCGGGTGAAAAAGCGCACCTTTCGACGTTTATGGAACGTCCGTATCAACGCCGCTGCCCGCCTGAACGGCTTGTCCTACAGCCGCCTGATTCACGGCTTGACGCGAGCCGAGGTTGCCCTGGATAGAAAGATTCTTGCCGCGCTGGCGGTCCACGACCCAGACGCCTTCGCGGCCGTCGTCGAGGTCGCCAAAGAACGTCTGGCCGCCTAGGACGTGCCTCGCGGCACCGCTGACCTTGCTGAGCCCGAGTGGGAGGCTGGCATGACAAAAGCAGATATCGTCGAACGGATCTACGAGAAAGTCGGCTTTTCGAAAAAAGAGGCCACCGAGGTTGTTGAGTCGATTTTCGAGATTATGAAGATCCATCTTGAGGAAGGTGAGAAAGTCAAAATCTCGGGCTTCGGGAATTTTGCCATCAATGAGAAACGGCCCCGCAAAGGGCGTAACCCCCAGACCGGAGAAACGATTGTGATCTCGGGACGTCGGGTCCTCTCGTTCAAGTCGAGCCCAGTGCTGAAAAAAGCGCTCAATCCATCCTAATTCAGGTGTGTTGTGGATCAGCCCGAGCTTCCCAACAAGCTATATTTCCGGATTGGGGAAGTCGCCAAGATTGTGGGGGTCAAACCCTACGTCCTGCGCTACTGGGAGACGGAGTTTCCGAGTATCAAACCCGGGAAATCTCCGTCTCGGCACCGTCTGTACCGCCTTCGTGATGTCGAGCGCCTGCTCGAAATCAAAAACCTCCTGTACGAAGAACGGTTTACGATTGCCGGGGCCAAAAAGCGGCTGAAAGACGACATTGAAGACTCCGCTCCTCAGGCCGCTGATACAAGCCCTTCCCAGACTGCTGAACCGGATGACCAAGCAGCCCAAACGGTCGAACCGAGCAGCGCGCCATCGTTTGAACAGCGCCGCCTCTTACGGACCATCCGTCAGGAGCTTCAGGACTTGTACACCACTCTTGAACGCAAGGCGGGCTAAAGCCCGTCGGGCTGTGTGGTGTCGGTGTGCTGACCCGTTTCTGTCTTGATCCTTTTTCCCCGTGTGGTATCGTTTCCCCCTATGGATCAGGCATGAGCCCGTGTTCTGACCGCCGTGGTTGGTGGAGTAGGCCGCTGAAAAAAGCCGTGGAAGGGATGGGGAGGATGTGGACCGCATGCGTATCCAGGATTTCGGTTAAGACCCTGGTGTGGGGACTGATCGGCGGCCTGTGGCTGTGGAGCCTCCCTCCGGTGCGGGCTGACCTCCTGCCTGCAGCTTCATCGCAGCCGATTGCTGCACCGACTTTACCGCCGTCACGTGACTTTGCGGCTGTCTTGCTTCAAGACGCCGACAGTGGTCAGGTGTTATTCGCTCGGCACGAGAAACGGATCTGGCCGCTCGCATCACTGACCAAGATGATGGTTGGTCTGACCGCTTTGGAAGCCCTACGCGACGGACGGGTGTCACTCCACACACCCGTTCCCATCAGCCGGCGGGCCAGCCGAGCCGGAGGACGTAGCGTGAACCTCCGAGCGGGAGAGCGCCTGCTCTTCGGCGAACTGCTGCAAGCCATGCTGGTGACCTCGGCCAACGGAGCCGCCATCGCGGTAGCCGAGCAACTGAGCGGCTCGGTCGAGGCGCATATCCGAGCGATGAATGCGCGGGCCGCAGCCTTGGGTATGCACCAGACACGTTTCCAGACGGTCAACGGTTTACCGCCGTCCAAACGGCGTGCTCCTGATCGAGCCTCAGCCTCGGATATGACGATCCTGGCGCGGGCCCTGCTGGCCTATCCCCAACTCTTAGAATGGACCTCTCGCCGACGCATTCCCTTCCGAGCCGGCAAACAACACTTCCGGAACACCAATTTCTTAGTCGGGCGCCTCGATGGTGTGGACGGACTCAAAACCGGCTATACCGCAAAGGCGCGTTTTAACCTCGTCACCACGGCCAAGCGGAATGGCTTACGGCTCATCGCCGTGGTGCTGGGTGGGCGCAGCAGTCGAACTCGATTTCGGACGGCGGCCAGCCTCTTAGAGTGGGGCTTTACCCATTTTGCCCGGCTGCGTTTGATCCGAGCAGGACAGCCCTTGTGGGCAGAGGTACAGGTCGAAGACGGCAGCGTTTCCAGTCTTCAGCCGGTTGCCGGGGCGGACTCGACGTTTCTTGTCCGCAAGCGGGACATCAAAGATCTCCACATCGCGCTCGAACTGCCGGCGGTCGTAAAAGCGCCGGTCGCCGACCGTCAAGTCCTGGGTCATGCCGTCGTGCGAAATACCGACCAGGTGTTTGCCGTAATCCCTGCTCTCAGTCCTGGGCACGTTCCCGAAACACGCTGGAGGTGAGTCCAACGCTGAGTGAGGCTCAGACCAATGATGCCCCCGGACGTTCAGGCACGGCTCGTTCGTCAGGATGGGCTCTTGCAATCTGGTGAAGAGTGTTTATCTTAACTGGCTCCCCGTGTGCATGGGAGATCCGATAAGGAGAGAGTGAGCAATGGCGAAAAAACAGGTGAATTTGCACCACCAAGCTCGGACCGGGATCTTAGCAGGCGTCAATTTGATCGCCGATGCGGCTCAGGTCACCCTTGGCCCAAAAGGGCGCAACGTCCTGCTCGAGAAGAGCTTTGGCGCCCCGGTCGTCACCAAGGACGGTGTGACGGTTGTGCGGGAGATCGAACTTGAGGATAAGTTCGAGAATATGGGAGCCAGAATGCTGCGCGAGGTTGCCCAGAAAACCTCGGACTTGGCCGGTGACGGAACGACCACCGCAACGGTGTTATCCCGGGCTATCCTGCGTGAAGGGCTGCGGCTTCAAGCGGCGGGCTTTGACCCCATGGGGCTGAAACGCGGGATTGATGCGGCGGTGGCAAAAGTCGTCGAAGGCGTCAAGGAGCAGAGCCGTTCGGTCAGGGGCCAGGAACAGGTCGCCCAAGTCGGAACGATCGCCGCCAACGGGGAGGCCGAGGTTGGTCGTATCCTGGCCGAAGCCATGGACCGGGTCGGCCGAGAAGGGGTCATCACCGTCGAAGAGGGCAAGGGTCTGGAGACGGTCCTGGATGTGGTGGAGGGCATGCAGTTTGATCGGGGTTTTCTCTCGCCTTACTTCGTAACCGATACCGAACGGATGACGGTCGAGCTTGAGGATCCGTATATCCTGTTCCACGAAAAGAAGATCTCCAACATGCGCGAGCTGGTGCCGTTGCTCGAAAAGACCGCTCAGAGTGGTCGCCCGCTGGTGATTGTGGCCGAGGATGTTGACGGCGAAGCGCTGAGTACCCTGGTGGTCAACCGTTTGCGCGGCACCCTGAACTGCGCGGCAGTCAAAGCGCCGGGCTTTGGCGACCGCCGCAAAGCCATGCTCGAAGACATGGCCATTCTGACGGGTGGGAAGGTTGTTGCCGAAGAACTCGGCATGAACCTGGAGACGGTCGATCTGTCGGATTTGGGACGCTGCCAGCGTTTTCTCATGGACAAGGATAATTCGACGATAGTTGATGGCGCGGGCAAAAAAGCCGCCATCAACGCCCGCATGGACCAGATTCGAGCCCAAGTCGACGACACCACCTCCGACTATGATCGGGAAAAGCTTCAGGAACGCCTGGCAAAACTGTCCGGTGGGGTGGCCGTCATCAAGGTCGGCGCGGCCACCGAGATCGAGATGAAAGAACGCAAGGCGCGGGTCGACGACGCCATGCACGCCACCCGGGCAGCCTCTGAAGAGGGCATCGTTGCGGGTGGTGGGGTCGCCCTGCTGCGAGCCCAGAATAAGTTGGCCGAGTTGAGCTTCAGCGACGATCAGGCGCAGGGCGTGGACATTGTCCGCCGGGCGATTGAAGAGCCGCTGCGCCAGATTGCGGCGAATGCCGGGGTGGATGCGGCCGTGGTGGTCAACAAGGTCCGTGACAAAAAGGGTGATACGGGCTTTAACGCCGCCAATGAACAGTACGAGAATTTGTATAGAGCGGGTGTCATCGATTCAGCCAAGGTCGTTCGGGTCGCCTTACAGAACGCGGCCAGTGTAGCCGGCCTGATGATTACGACTGAGGCTTCAATCGCCGATCTGCCCGAAAAACCCGAGCCGGCCGGTGAGCACGACCACGATCACGGAGACTTGGACGACGACTACTGATTTGAAAACACCCGCGCCCGTATGGCATAATGCACTGTCTGACTTTGGAGAAGGAAGGGGAAATCATGCAAACGACGAGACGGCTTCTGCTTGGGCTTTCTGTTCTCGCCCTGCTCGTAACGGTCAACTCAGGCTGCTCAGCGCTACACCCATCACATGAACCACAGACGCACACACACGCACACCAAGCCCATCCGCCCCAAGCACATCAACACCCCGAGATAGTCCAGGCAGTTGAGGGCGTGGCAGAAGCCGCCACTGGCCGGAGTGAATCCGCAGCAGGCCAGGCCGAAGCGGCCGCCCAGCGGGCGGAAGATTCTGCCGCTCGCGTGGAAGCGATGTTTGAGAAGCTGATGCAGAAGTAAACACCGAGCAGGGCAGCCTCGCGCTGCCCTGTTGCCGCTCTGCCTATCCGTTCTACTACTGTTCCTTTCAGAAAAGACCTGACCGCCACTTGCGGAACGGTCGGTCTCGCCCACCCACCCGAACCCAGCCATCCGTACAGACCAACCCCCTCAAAGCTCGCGTTGTTTTGCACGAAGCGGCTGTGAGCAGTACCGTTGTTCGGCCCGTTCTGTGCTCGACAACCTGAACAGGAGTCAGTCGAGCCGACATGATCACTCCACCGTTTCGGAGGGAGACGGATTGCAGAAGTCGAGTGAGGGTGGGAGTGAGGGTGGTCCAGGTTTGCTTGATCGAGAGCGGCAGCGAGCGAGTGTCAAGAACGACGGAAGAATCGGGAAAAAGCTCCACTTTGAGATTCCGAACAACCAAGGCATGGGCAAATCCTAAGCGAAAGGGTCCCCACAGACGTGCTTTGGAGAGGACCAGCGAGTCGCCAGAAACCCGCATGTGTAAGCGCCCCTCGTTGTGAGAAACGGTTTGAAAGCCTCGGAGACTCATTCCAGAGTCAGGAGTAGAAGTCATTGCTTCTTGTTTGTTGTTCACAAGGGCTGCTATCAAGCCGATGCATCCTACGAGGATGCCAATCAAAGCAAGCCCGCGTACACTTGTCTTCAAGGAAAGACGCTACCGCATTGTATCTGTCCGCATCGGCTTCATTATCTTCCAATGGTCAAGGTGTAGTCCCCGCCTTTCTCTGCAAAATAGGAGCTGACTTCGACCGTGTAAGAGCCTGAATCTAGGAGAGTAAGCCTCCCTCCCTCCAACGTATCGTAAGGCAGACAAGAATTGGGGCTATCTCCAAAACAGTCGTCGTTGTTGTCTACAACACGACCATCAGGACCGATCAGAACCAGGACAGTATCGAACGCCGAACTTTGGACCCGTAAGGAGGCTGACTGTCCCACCGTACCGGAGAGGGGATAACAATCCGCATAATAGAGCTCCCTTTTGAGAAACTGATTATTGATATCTCGCTGGGTGAGATCTGGAGTGGTCCCGCCAAAAGTGGGATCCGGAAATCTTCCCAGCGGAAAGAACGTTCCACCAAGTCCAGCGCGGCCCGGGAAAAGGGAGGCGGCATCAGCAGCGGTGAGGCGGCCTCTCACTGTTGTGGGAATGCTGATTGTCCTGCACCCACCGTCGAAGACAGGGATAAACGACCGGAGTGTCCTAAACCTCCCGGAGAACAGCAAGCTGAGATCGAGCCGCTCTGGATCGTCGAAGCCGAGATCCGTGGGTAAGGTGACTCTTCCCCGCAAAGACTGGCGGACTGACTCCAGCGTATCCTGTACCAGCCGCGCATCCGAGACGTCTTCTGGAAGCACTTCAATGACATCATCAGACTGGTCATCCGTCTCTGCCAGTACGGATTCGATGGCCACGTCCGCTTTCATCAGCGCTCGCTCAACTAGGTTCCGCGCTGTTGTGAGCGGAGCACTCGAGCGTAAATTCAGCAAGCGAGGCTCAGCGTCCAGAATGGCTCGGGACGGCTGTGTTGTCACCAGTTGCAAATCCGCGTCGAGATCATACGCTGCTGCGATCTCGAATGCCGCCTGGGCGAACTGCAAAGTTGCGGTCAGCGCCTGGATATCGCTTCTGTCTATCTCAACTTCGGCCTGTTCTATACCGACATCTTCCACCCTGGAACGCAGGCAGTCGGGTAAATGCATCAGGTCAAAACGGCTCTCGGCTGTACTCATAATGCGGTTCAGACTTTCTACTGCTGCGGCAATCTCTGAGAGAAGCACCTCTCTGAATGTCTGGATGATCGCTCCCGTTCGAGGCGCGCCCGGCGGCACTTGCTCCGGCAGGGTGACACGCATGGCGCAAACATCGCTGCTACCCCCAGTAACGGCGACTCCACTACGATTGGCCAGCGACATCAACTAAGGATGCGCAAGAATGGGAGTGACAATACGAGTAATGGCTGAGTAGAGATGAGCTTGTGGATTGCTTGGGTCCAATTCTACAGCTTGACGGAAGTGCTCATTTGCATCATGGAGGTTTCCGGCGGCCAACATACCTTCTCCCTACCGAACCAGGGCACCAGAACCGGAGACTTGGGTGATAACAAAATTTTGCTGCGCCTCTTGCCAGCGCAGCACCACATCGGTCCCGACTTCGGGGAAATCGGCCAGGGTAAACTCTCTGCTGGCTCCCTGTAAAAACGGCTCCCCAAAAGTCCTTACTGTTACGGTCACACTGGCAAACTCGGTCCCGTCGGCCAAAGCTCGCACGGTGTGGGTGCCGTCGCCTAAGAGATTCCAGTTGAAGAGCAGCCCAAAGCCATTATCCCTATCGCCACACGCACCCTGGGTATCGCCCCGGTCGGTGCCGTAGGCCGCCTCCACGGGCGGTAGACTGTTAAACTGGACCTCAATTCTGTCCGCCTCACACACCCAACCAGAGATGATCCCGATGCCGCTTTGGAAGGAGCCGGGCGCGGGATTCTCTAAGACCCGGGGCGAGCGCCCGGACGTACCGCCACTCGGGCCTGCGCTGCCGTCGGTGATGACAAAGTTCTGCTGCGATTCCTGCCAGCGCACCACCACGTCTTGCCCGACTTGGGGGAAATCCGACACGGTATACTCCCCGCTGGCGTCCTGTAAAAAATTCTCCCCGAACGTCGTCACCCTCACGGTCACGTTGGCAAACTCGCTCCCGTCGGCCAAAGCCCGCACGGTGTGGGACCCGTCGCCCAGGAGATTCCAGTTGACCAGCAGGCCAAAGCCATTATCCGTATCGCCACACGCGCTTTGGGTATCCCCCCGGTCGGTGCCGTAGGCGGCCTCAATGGGCGGCCCGCCGTCAAACGCTATCTCAATCTTCGTCGCGTCGCACGCCCAGCCGGATATGATCCCGAGGCCACTTTGAAAGGAATCGGGCTGAGGGTTTTCCAGAACAGCATCCGCCAGAACGCCGGACGACGCCTTCGGGCAAGTGGCGAGATATGGATCAAAGTACGACCGGAACTGACCGGCGTGGAAGAACAGATGGGTGCCATTCGCGCTGAATTGATCGAGGAGGACAGCCTTGTCGTCAACGGGTGGGGAGCCAGTGACATGGAGGAGGGTGTCCGTCGGCACGTCATACAGAAAAAGCTTGGTAGAGCCGTTTCTACTCTCAAAGGCAATTCGGGTCCCATCCGCGGAAAAGTCAATTCCGTGAGAGAAGTAGTGCCCCTCCAGGATAGTCCCTCCCCCGGTCTGGGTGTTGGTGATCTGGGTGAGCGTGCTCGTCTGCAGGTCGAACAGAAAGATCTCCTCTGCTCCAGCTGCACCGGGGCCATTAGCCGCAAAGGCCATACGGTTGCCATCCGCGCTGAAGGACAAGAAGGCGATGGGGAGGCGGGGAGAGTCCCGCCGCGGGACGTTGGTGAGCCGTGTGCCAACCGGGCGGATAATCTTGATGGGGGGAGCGAAGATGCTGTCTTTGGTGACCTGGGTGAGGGCGCGCGTCGGCACGTCATACACAAAAAGCTCCCAAGGATCATTGTTCCGCGGAACATTACCATTACCTCCTGACGTAAAGGCTACACGGGTGCCATCCGCGCTGAAGACCCGGAAGTCGACGTCGTTGCGAGCAGAGACGTCGCCGAAGGCCTCGATAAAGGCGCCCGTTGGCACGTCATACACAAGGATCGTCCCCGACGACCAGAAGCCTTCATCCTCGAAATGAGTGTTTCCGACACTAAAGGCCAGACGCGTACCATCCGCGCTGATTTGTGGATAATTGAAGTCGGTGTTGATATGGCTACCATTAGTGATCTGGGTGAGGGTGTCCGTTGGCACGTCATACAGAAAAATCTCAGTCGAGCCATCGGCGTTCTGCCCGGTCAGATTGCTCCAGGAGCTAAAGGCGAGGCGGCTGCCGTCGGCGCTTATGGTCCTGCGAGCCTGACTGGAATCGGAAAAATAGCTGCTATTCCCTAACTGGTCAGTGACCTGAGTGAGGGTCCCCGTCGGCACGTCATACAGAAAAATCTCAGTCGAGCCATCGGCGTTCTGCCCGGTCAGATTGAGCCGGGCACTAAAGACAATGCGGCTCCCGTCGGCACTCATGGCACCATTCATGAGTCCTGAGCCAAAGGTGTCGGTAACCTGGGTGATAGTCCCCGTCGGCACGTCATACAGAAAAAACTCAAGCCCCTCATCGGCGTTCTGCCCGGTCAGATTGATATTGGACTTAAAGAGCATACGCCTACCATCCGCGCTCACGTCATACACCACGTTAGAGAGTCTTCCAGTAGGCCGGGGGAGCATAAGTTCGGTAATGGTACAGGTCGGCTGCGCCAGGGCCGGCGTGGCCCAGCCGAGGGCCAGGACGGCCAGGCAGAGCCAGCGTTTGTCCGATTGTGTCTTCCGGTTGCGAAGGTTTGGTTTCTCCGGCGTGCTGTGGTTTGGCATAGCTCTCTTCTCCTAGGGAGTGTCATCAGTTAAGGAGGATCACCGAGGCGGCCAGATAGATAGCTCCCAGAAAGCTGACCGCGCGTTTG
>JAGWBB010000035.1:0-4157 GCA_021296095.1 Desulfurellaceae bacterium
TGTAGTCGTGAGGCCCACCTCGACGTCCACATCCGCGATGGCCGTGATGACCGGCGCCGCGTTGAGTCCACTGACCTGGTCCTTATTGTCGCGGCCCCAACACACCGCCTCGCCATCCGTCTTCAGCCCGCAGCCGTGATACTTCCCCACACTCACTCGGCTAAAGGCACCGTCGGGCGCGTCGCTGACCTGCTGATAGTGGTCGCGCCCCCAGCACTCCACCGTGTCATCCGTCCGCAGCCCGCAGCTGAAATCCCACCCCGCACTCACCCGGCTAAAGGTGCCGCTGGGCGTGTCGCTCACCTGCTGATGGTTGTTGCGCCCCCAGCACTCCACGCTGCCATCGAGCTTGACCCCGCAGCTGTGCCACATCCCCACACTTACCTGGCTAAACGTCCCGCTGGGCGTATCGGTCGTCTGGTTATGGTCGTTGCGGCCCCAGCACTCCACCGTGTGATCGGCCTTCACCCCGCAGCTGTGATTCCCCCCCGCACTCACCGACAGAAAGTCGGCGTCAGTGCTGCCGGCGGGTAGAGTAGTCTGCCCATAGTAGTCCCAGCCCCAGCAGGCCACCTTGCTAGTGGTCCGCACTCCGCAGCTGTGCTTGCGTCCCGCACTCGGCGCGAGCACAGGGGGGATCGAGGGGAGGGTGTTGGGGGGCCACGGGCTCAGCGTGATAGTGGGCGGAGTGGACTCGCCATCGCCGTCGCGGCCCCAGCAGGCCATCGTGTCATCGGTCCTCAACCCGCAGCCGTGATCCCCCCCCGCAGTCACCAAGAGAAAGGTGTTGCCGGTAGGCGTCTCGCTGACCTGGTCATAGGCGTCGTCGCCCCAGCACTCCAGCGTGCCATCGGTGTACAGCCCACAGCTGTGCTCCTCCCCCACACTCACCCCGCTCCACGCCGCATCGGCCGCCACCGTGACTCCGAAGGCTGCCGTGGTATCGGCTGCGCTCGTCCCGTCATCCGCCGTCACCGTGATCGTCGTCTCCCCCAGGGCCTCCCCGGTCACGGTCAGCGTCTGCGCATCCACGTCCACGGTCGCGATAGCCGCGTTGGACGAGGTCGCCGTGAGCGTGGACTCGTCTCCATCGGCGTCGGTGACGGCGACGGTAATCTCGGTCAGGCCGTCCACCCCGACAACCACGGGCGCGAGGGGGGCGAGGACGGGCGAGTCGGCCGCCGCCGGTACGACCCAACTACCAAGGACCAGCATGGTGACTACAAGACGGCTGACGGTCTGGAGGAGAGAGTGCATGAGTGACTCCTTCTTTGCTAGGACTAAAATGGATCCGCCTCGACAGCAGGCAGAGGCGTGGCTGTCAAGTAAAAACCAGGCCAGGGCGTCTGGTGGTACGCTCCGGAGGGGCCCCTTAGCCCGCTCCCTCCAGGGGCGGAGGGGGCAATCGGGCGGCGTCACTTTTTTCCAGTCGATATTAAAATAGCGGCGGCATTAAAATAGCGGCGGCCGAAAGACGCTGGGCACAACCGAACTTGACACCGCTCGCTCAAATAGGTCAGGATACCCCCACTTGTGTTGAGGTGAGTTGCCCGCCCCTCGGATGCCCGGCAGGTGGGCGACACAGGATCAACAGCCACATGGGTTCAACCGAAAACGCTCACGTCGAATTCGAGCGCGTCTGCAAGAGCTACGACGGACGGGTCCAAGTCGTGCGCGATCTCGACCTGAGCGTGCACGAAGGGGAGTTTCTGACCCTGCTCGGCGCCTCCGGCTCGGGCAAAACCACCTGCCTGATGATGCTGGCCGGCTTTGAGATGCTCACATCGGGCACCATCCGCATCCACGGCCGCTCAGTGCATGACCTGCCGCCGCGCCAGCGCGGCATCGGGGTGGTTTTTCAGAACTACGCGCTGTTTCCGCATATGACGGTAGGCGGCAACCTGGCGTTTCCGCTCGAAGTGCGCGGGCTCGACCCGGAGCAGATCCGGGAGCGCGTCCGGCGCGTGCTGCAACTTGTCCGCCTGGAAGGACTTGAGGAGAGGCGTCCCAGCGAGCTGTCCGGCGGCCAGCAGCAACGCGTGGCCATCGCCCGAGCGCTGGTGTTTGAACCCAGCCTGGTGCTGATGGACGAGCCGCTCGGCGCCCTCGATCGCCGTCTGCGTGAGGAAATGCAGTATGAGATTCGGCGCATCCAGCGTAGCCTGAGGGTGACGGTCGTCTACGTGACCCACGACCAGCAGGAAGCCATGGTGCTGTCGGACCGGGTGGCCGTCTTTCGCCGTGGCCGGATTGAGCAGATCGCCCCGCCTGAAACGCTCTACGAAGAGCCGGAACGCCCGTTCATGGCCAGCTTCATCGGTGAAAACAATCTGCTGCACGGGCGGGTCATCGGGGTCGAACGGGGTATCTCGCAGGTGGAGACCGGTGGCCAAGTCGTCCAAGCCTTCCAGGTCGCGGCGTGCAAACCGGGCGATCCTGTCACCCTCGCCATCCGTCCGGAGCGGGTCTGCCTCGCGCCCGAGCCGGAGCTGTACAGCAACAGATTTGAAGCCACTATCGAAGACATGACGTTCCTGGGCGATCACCTGCGCCTGCGGGTGGCCGTGTGCGGCCGCACGGACTTTATCGTCAAGATCCCGAATATCGTAGGCCACGGCGCCGTGCTCGAGGGAGACCGGGTCCACATCGGCTAGACGCCGACCGATTGCCGAGCCTTGGAGCCAGACGAGAAAGAGTAAACGTGTCCTCCAATAGACATGAGATGCTGGACACGTTTACTCTTTGAGGAGAGCGCACCGTGACGCCACTCCCAATCCGCCCGACGGTCCACGTCGTGGCAGTCGTTTTGCTGGCCGGGCTGAGTTGGAGCTGCCCGGCCACCAGCAGCGAATCGCTCACCGTAGCCTCCTGGGGAGGCTCCTACGACCGCGCCTGTCAGAAGGCGTATCACGAGCCATTCACCGCCGAGACGGGCACCAGGATCCGCCTGGAGTCCTATAACGGCGGATTGGCCCAGGTCCGCGCTCAGGTGGAGATCGGTAAGGTGTACTGGGACCTGATTGACCTGGAAACGGCCGACGTGGTGCGGGGCTGTGATGAGGGTCTACTGGAACCTCTCTCCAGTGCCGACCTGCTACCGGCGCCGGACGGGACACCCGCAGCGGAGGATTTCTTCCCCGGTATGCTCACAGAATGCGGCGTCGGTATGCTGTTCTACTCCACCGTGTATGCCTACAACTCCAAGCACCTGCCCGGTCCCAAACCGACAACGATCCGCGACTTTTTCGACCTAGAGCAATTCCCCGGCCGCCGCGGCATGCGCCGCAGTCCACTCGTCAATCTGGAGTTCGCGCTGATGGCCGACGGCGTGTCCGTGGATCAGGTGTATACGACGCTGAACACGCCGGAGGGCGTGAACCGGGCATTCCGCAAGCTCGATACGATCAAGGACCAGATCATCTGGTGGGAAGCCGGCGCACAGCCGCCGCAGATGCTGGCCGATGGCGAGGTCGTCATGAGCACGGCCTACAACGGCCGCATCTTCAACGCGCAGGTCCTGGAAAACCAGCCCTTTGTGATCGTCTGGGACGGCCAGGTGCTCGACCGTGGCATCCTCGGCATTGTCGCCGGTACGCCGAAGCTGGAAGCGGCCCGGAAGTTTCTCGCCTTCGCAACGCGGACCGAGTCCCTGGCCGCAGTCGGTCGCTATATCGCTTATAGTCCCGCCCGGCGGTCGGGAACAGCGCTGATTAGCACCCATCTCGAAACCGGTGTGGACATGCAGCCGCATATGCCGACCAGCCCCCAAAACGTCGCCCGCGCTCTGCACTACGACTGGGAATGGTGGAGAGACCACGGCGACGAGACGAACGAACGCTTTAGCGCATGGCTCGCTCGCTGAAAAAGAGTACACGTGCCCTCCAATAGACATACAGATGTTGGCACGTTTATTCTTTTCGGCCCGCAGCTCCGCGCCGTGGGGTTGGTCCTGCCCCTGGTGGCCTTTATTGGGCTGAGCTTCGTTGCGCCGCTAGCGACCATGCTGTCACGCAGCGTCTATGACCCGGTGGTCGCCGACGCGCTCCCCCGCACCCTCGGCCTGTTGCAGGACTGGGACGGCAAACGCACCCCGCCGGAGCCGGTGTTCGAGACGCTCGCAAACGAACTGCTCAGAGCCCACCAGGAACGCACCCTGG
>JAGWBB010000035.1:4237-50179 GCA_021296095.1 Desulfurellaceae bacterium
GTGACACGCTGATCGGCATCCACGCCGCGTGGGACGATGTGCAAACCTGGCACGCGATTCGCCAAGCCGGTCAGCGCTTCACCGCGCGCCACTATCTGCACGCTCTCGACCTGGAACGCCGAAGCGACGGCCGCATCGCCCTGCGGCCGGCCGAGTATCGCGTCTATGTGCCCCTCCTGTGGCGTACCCTGGTCGTGAGCCTGAGCCTGACCGGGCTGTGCCTGTTCCTCGGCTATCCGGTCGCCTATCTGATCGCCCACGCTCCGCCGCGCCGGGCGAATCTGTTGCTGCTGCTGGTGCTGGTTCCGTTCTGGACCTCCTTGCTGGTACGCACGACCGCCTGGATCGTGCTACTCCAGACCCAGGGGGTGCTCAACAGCACGCTCGTGGCGCTCGGCCTGATCGCTGACGACAGCCGCCTCGCCATGGTCTACAACATGACCGGCACGATGGTGGCCATGACCCACGTCCTGTTGCCCTTCATGGTACTCCCCCTGTACGCGGTCATGCGCACCATTCCGCGCTTGCACATGAGCGCCGCCGCCTCGCTGGGCGCAAGCCCGGTCCAGGCATTTCGGCGTGTCTACTGGCCCCAGACTCTGCCCGGCGTTGGCGCAGGCTCACTGCTCGTCTTCATCCTGGCGACCGGCTACTACATCACGCCTGCGCTGGTCGGCGGCCGCAGCGGCCAGCTCATCGCCAATATGATCGCCTATCACATGCAGAGTTCGCTGAACTGGGGGCTGGCCGCAGCGATCGGCGGCCTCCTCCTGGCCTTCGTGTTCGTCCTGTATCTGTTCTACAACCGTCTCGTCGGTCTGGATCGAATGAGGTTGGGCTGAGATGACACCGAGAGGAGCGTGGGGGCGCGCCGGCCGGATCGCCTACCTGACATTGTGTACCGGGGTGTTCGTGTTCCTGATCGCACCGATTGTGGTGATTGTGCCGCTCAGCTTCAACGCAGAACCCTATTTCACCTTTACCGAGGGGATGCTGCGCCTGGACGCCGGCGCCTATTCGCTGCGCTGGTACCAGACCGTCGTGGGCGACCATGAGTGGCTCCAAGCTCTGCTCAACAGCTTGTTCATCGGCCTGTCCGCCACAGCGCTGGCAACTGTCCTCGGCACGCTTGCGGCACTGGGACTGACGAGTCCCGCCCTGCCGGGTCGCGCCGTGATCACCGGTGTGTTGATCTCCCCGATGGTCACCCCGGTGATCATCTCGGCGGCGGGCATGTTTTTCTTCTACTCGAACCTGGGTCTCAGCTATACCTACCTGGGCCTCATCCTGGCCCACGCCACGCTGGGCACGCCGTTTGTCGTCATCACGGTAACCGCCACGCTGTCCGGTTTCGACACCATCCTGTATCGCGCGGCGGCCAGTCTGGGTGCGGGGCCGCTGCGGACTTTCCGACGCGTCGTGCTTCCGCTGATCGCTCCGGGCGTGATTTCCGGCGCCGTTTTCGCGTTCGCTACCTCGTTCGACGAAGTGGTGACGGTGCTGTTCATGGGCGGCCTGGACCAGCGCACGATTCCGCGTCAGATGTGGACCGGCATCCGCGAGCAGATCAGCCCGGCGATTCTCGCCGTGGCCAGCTTGCTCATCGTGTTCTCCCTGCTGTTCATGCTCACCGTCGAATGGCTGCGCCGGCGCGCAGAGGGGCCTTAGAGCATCGTCCGATCATTGACGGTCAGAGTCTGCTGCCACGCAGCCATTATGGCGCGCGGCCGGGGTGAACAAGGCGAGAGCCTGGGCGATGGCAGCCCATCCGCCAGGGGGCGGGCAGCTGGGCGCTACCAGTCGCCAGCTTTCGAGGACCGGGCGCCTTGGTCGAGGGATTTCGGTTTACTCTGTAGGGGAGCGGATCGCAGTTTTTCTCAGGGTAAGAAAGTCAATAGCGATAGCGGAGTTGGGCAAGGAACAGGGCGTCTTCTTCAAGCTTATAGACCATCCGATGCTCGTCAGTGATACGTCGTGACCAGTACCCAGACAGGCCGTGCTTGAAGGGCTCGGGTTTGCCAATACCGGCAAGGGGAAAATGAGTTTCACTCGCTCAGCTCTCGCTCCATGCCTCCGCCGGATTCAAGTTCTGCGACAGCTTCCAGGAGGCGGCGGGCATTCTTCGAGCTGCGTAACAGGTAGGCCGTTTCTTCAAGAGCCTGGTAGTCTTCGAGAGAGATCATCACGACTGAGCGCTTATTTTTCCGCGTGATGATAATCGGGGCATGATCGTCACAAACTTGCTCCATTGTTTGAGCCAGATGACTTCGAGCGTGGGTATACGTGAGAGCGTCCATGGCAGTATCTCCTCCATTCCACCTGTACAGATAGAGGTCCCTCCCCCCGTTCGTCGGCTTACGCTCCGCTAAGCCGACCTACAGGCTGTTCGTCACTATTCCTGGGGCTGCTGTGCCAGCCCGGCCGGCGGCAGCCCATTTTCTCCAACAGAACAGGCGGCAACCGGATACTGAGCGGTCAGCTGACGGCGCAGGGCTGTGGGAGCCGCAAAAGAATAGCCCCGAATGGCCCAGAAAGAGGTAGCCGGATACTCGCTGCGCGACGGCGAATAGGCCGACAGACAGGCAATCGGGATATCCGCACATTGGTCGTTGTTCACATCATAGCCAATCGGGCGGCCGCTCGTGTCAGACACCAGCCGAATGAGATAGGCGGCCCGGTCGTGTCGGTCAACAAACACATTGTTTGCCACCAGTCTCTCCAAGTCCGCCTTAACCGCCCCAACCGTAACCACCCCGTCAGCGAACGAATAGGTGCCCCAGATTGGTCAGAATTTCCTGCTTGGGCTTTGCGTAATCCCGGATGGTGTAGGGAACAATTGCGACCTGGGGGTGGGCCAGGATCATACCCACGATATCACCGTGATAGTAGGGCTCTCGGACCCAATCACGGTCCAGATCGATCTGGCCGTGTAGCCAGCGTGCGGTCTTTCTCTCCTCGGCGCTGGCAAAGACCTGATCGCCTGGATAAAACTCGTCAATCAAGGCCACCCGATAGCGGGCGTCTTCGGGCTGCAGGCTCCCGAATGTACACGACACGCCAAGCACGGCGGCCGTCAGCCAAGCGCCGATCCCCATAACCCCCTCCCAGCTGCGAGCCGATACGCCGGCACAGCGAACGATGCTCTCTTCCTGGTCAGGTGGTCATCATCGTTCACTGCTAGACCAGATTGAATCGCACCCCACACACCACGACCTGCTCATCGGACACGCGGCAGCCGCGCTCTCGGGCAAGCCGCAACAGCCGGGCACGGTCGGCAACCCGGAGGTCGAGTCCGGCCAAGCCCTCGCCACGGTCGTCGCCCATCTCAACAAAGCGGACACCGACATTGTCGAGCGACATCTCGGTTCGTCCCTGGGCGTCCTGGCGCAGGGGGAGTTCGGCGATACTGCTCCAGCGTTCGGCCAAAGACTGCGGGTCGGGCGATTGGAGTTCAACCGCAGCATAGCCGCTGATGATCTCGGTCCGCCTGTGGGCCGGCCAGTCGCCGCCGGCCGGTGCCCAGTGGCCCTCGGGCTCCATCTTGGCGTCCCAGTCGATTTCAAAAAACGCCCCGCCCGTGTCGGCCGGGTGGAGTTGCATGATATGGAAGCCCGGCTCTTCTTCTTCGAGCGCGATGCGTACCCCCAGCTCAGCCGCTCGGGCCTTGCGGGCCAGCTGCGTCTCATGGCTGTCGCACTGACAAATGACCATATAGCCCCCATCGCCGTTGCGGCGCTTGAGATAGCGGCCGGCGGCGGTATTGTCCTGAGTCGGGGCGACCACCTCCAAAAAGTTGTTGCCAACCGGAAACAGCGAGTTCTCCAGCCCAAAGACCTTTACGGCCGGATCAACAAAACACACCTCAAGACCAAAGATAGCCTTCAGGTCATCGACAACCGGAGCCAGCTTCTCCGCCACCAAACAGATTTGACGTAGACGTATCGCCATCGTTTTTCTCCTTCAGGGGTGAGTGGGCGGGCAGAAAAGAGGGGGGGGTATGGGGGCCCGAGCTAAACAAGGTAGATGACCAATCGACGAGAAGAGATCATCGTCCACCTTGCAGGACCCCCGGGTTGGTGGGCGATCAGCGATCGTAGCTCCGCAGCACCTGGCCCGGCATGCCACCCTGATACTCGTTGTCCTGGTACAGGATGTGGCCGCCCACGATCGTGTTCTTAATGCCTCTGGACTTGGCGATGAAACGTTTGCCGCCGCCCGGCAGATCCCACACATACTCAGGATCGACCGCATCAACCGTACCCAGATCAAAAACGGTCAGATCGGCCGCCATACCCGGAGCAATCCGGCCCCGTTTGGGAATCCCGAACAGGTCGGCCGGGACCGAGGTCAGCTTACGCACACCCTCTTCCAGGCTCAGCACCTGATGCTTGCGCACCCAGGTCCCGAGCAGATAGGTCGCATAGCCGGCATCGCACAACATATCAACGTGCGCCCCGCCGTCGGACAGACCGATCATGAACCGATCATCGCTGACCAGATTCTTGACCCCTTCGGGCTCGAAATTGAACGCCTGCAAGTCAAACAGGAGTTCCAGCTCGTCGGCGACCGTCAGATCCAGGAAGGCATCGACCGGGTCCTTGCCCTGATCGCGGGCGATCTCGGCCACCGTCTTTTTGCTGGCTACATGCGCCTGCACGGCCTCGCTCTTGGCGTCGATAATCGTCATCCGGCCCCACTGGCCGGCAAAAATACGCCGCCGGTTCATCTCATCCCGGAAGGCGTCGCGGAAGCCGGGGTCGGCGTACATCCGCATCTGCTCCTCGACGCTCTTGTTGAACACCTGGTGCCAGGACGAGAAGATGGCGAACAGAAATGGATTCTTCATGTTGAACTGGACCCGCAGCGGACGGCAGGTCACCTGGGGCACGGCTTTGTCCCAGGCCAGGATGGGTTTGACCTTTTCGACCGCGTTCAGGTAGGACTCGGGCTTACCCGGCTTGTTGAACAGGGCCAGGAAGGTCACCGGCCGTTGGCTCTCATCGACCAGGAACTTCAGCAGGTCGTACTCGTCGTCAGACACCTGGCCGACGTTGGTCCCGGTCAGGGCAATTTCAATCGTCCCCCGACCCTCTTCCTGCATCACCTGACACAGGGCGCTGAGTTCGTCGCGGCTGGCGTTCCGGCAGGCCAGCGGTCGGCCCTCAAAACCGATATGATTGTTCAGAATCGTGGTCGTCAGCCCGAACGCCCCGGCCTGCATAGCGTCTCGGAACAGCCGCTGCATGTCGGCGATTTCGTCGGCCGTGGCCGCCCGCTCAAACGACTCTTCGCCGATCGCGTAGTGCCGGATCGGCGTCAGCGCGGCCAGCGAGGCAACGTTGATGCCCAAGCCGCGTTTTTGGAGTGCGGCCAGGTACTCGGCGTGGGATTCCCACTGCCAGTCAATGCCCTTTTCCATGACTTCATACGGGATGGCTTCCACGTTGACCAAGTCCCACATGACGATATCGCGCGACTTGGGGCGCACCGGGGCCACGCCCACCCCGCAGTTGCCCATCACCACGCTGGTAATGCCGTGCCAGGACGTGCAGGTCAGCAGCGGGTCCCAGGCGACCTGGGCGTCGTAGTGGGTATGGGGGTCGATAAAACCGGGCGACAGCACCAGGCCGTCGGCGTTGATTTTCTTGTGGGCAGCCTCGCCCGTGCTCTTGCCCACCGCAGCGATCAGGCCGTCTTTGACCGCCACGCTGCCGTGAAAACTCGGCCGGCCCGTTCCGTCAACAATCCGGGCGTTGTCAATAATGAGATCGTACATGAAGCCTCCTGTTTCTTGGCGGGCGCTCACCTGCCCACCCAAAGATGTGTCGTATTAGCTCAGTGGCCGAGGTCAACTTGTACACCCGCATCGAGTCCCATGGCAACCCGATAGCCGCCCTCCTGGGCGGCGGTGAACTTCTCACACCAGGTGCGAATGCTGTCCCGGATCTTGCGCTGTTTGTCCTCGCTGTCGGCATACTCGCTGACCATCTCAAAGACCGGCTCGCCGTGGGCTTCGGCCTCGCCGATATGGGCGTAGAAAAACCCCAGGTCGTCCTTTGTCAGGCCGTACTTTTCGCGCAGGGCTCTGACCAGCCCCTTCATTGAGCTGTCGCTGCGCGTCTCACCGCCGATCGACATCGCGGCCAGGGTGACCAGACCGTACTCCTGGCGGCCCAGCTCAATCACCCAGTCCACATACTCGACCGCTTCTTTGGCCACGGTCGGGTGCATCAGCTCCTCATCGCTGGCGCCCAGGGCTTTGGCCAGCCGCATGGACAGCATCCAGTGCGCGTCCTCCCCCCGGCCCATGACCGTTTCTTCGTCGATCAGGTTCTCGACAATATGGCGTCGGATGCGCTGGTCCATCGGACCCAGGCCGGTATTCATGAAAATCCCGCCAAAAGCCCGGATGTGCTGGCCGGTGACGTAGAACAGATTCAGGGCCCAGCTCTTGAGCTGGTGTCGGGACAGCTTCCCGTCGATCAGCCCCTGATAAAAGCTGGGACCCAGCAGCGGCTTCTGGTCCTCGTGTTGAATATACGAACGGAGATTGCTGACAAAAACTTCGGTCGTTTCCATGGCGCTCCCTCCTTGCGCTTTTCCCCGTATCTAGCCTGGCAGGCGTCACAAAGGCAAGGGGAAACCCGTCAGGTCCGATGCTGGTCTGTGGGTTTGAGCCGGACCACGGTCGCGCCCCAGCCCCCGGCCTGGGGCGGGGCGTCGTGAAACTCCTCGACATACGGCAGGCGCGCCAACAGCGCCCGAATACTGTTGCGCTGCACGCCTTTGCCCTTGCCATGAATGAGCCGCACCGGGCTGAGCCCGGCCTGACAACAGGCCAGCAGGTATTCCTCGACAACGCTGCGTATCTCCTGGGGCGCAAACGGGTGCAGATCAATCACGTCTTCGAGCGGCACGACGAGCGGCTCGTCCGGCTCAGACCAGGCCGGCTCTTGCTCGTCCTCAGCCGACGCAGCGGCGGGCTCTGCGCGTGGCGCGGGACTACGCAGCGCCCGCCAGACCCGGCGGAGGGTTTTGATCACCGTTCGGCCTCGCTCGGCGCGTCCTGTCGCCCCTCTTCCTCGGCCCGGAGCACCATTTGGACATTCCAGCGGACCTCTTCTTCCTTGAAGAACAGCGAGCCTTTGGTCTTACGCGACAACACGCGGCTGAGGTCTGTATACTGGGTTTGCGCCGTCTTAAGCAGGAACGGCACCACACCGCGTGAGCCAGCGGGCAACTCCTCATAGATGATGGCCAGGATATACTGGTGCTCCAGCAGCGCGGTCGCCGCTGTTGCGGCCAGTTCCTGCGTGTCTGGGGCTTGGGGATCGAGACCGGCAATCAGCCTGCCGGCGCGGTCCATATAGTCCTGGTAGCGGTCGGCCGCGACTTTTGCTGCAGCCGCATTTTCGGCCTCGACCATCGCCTCGACCTCGGCCAGCTTTTCCCGGGCAAAGCTCAGGTACAGCGGGGTCTGGCCGGCGGCGTCCCCGGCCCGCCACAGCTGGCTCTCCTCTTCCCAGCTGTCAAACGTGTACCACGCGCTGTCGGGTGTCTCACCGGGCTCAGGCAGCCATTCGATATTGCCAAAGCTGCTCATGAAGCCGTGGCCGGCCCAGGCTGCGGCCGCCATCAGCCACAGCCCACCTGTCAGCCACAGGCGGGTTGGCCGCCGTTTGACGCCCCCCCTATGCTTCACGAATCGGCTCCGTCCAGCGCAACAATGGACTCGATGCGGGTATCTCGGCCCTCGGCGTAGTCCACCACCCGGACGATGAAATCCGCCACCAGACGTTCTCCGCCGGGCGCGGTCTCAAAAAAGAGCTTGTACAAGCCCGCAGTCGGAAAGACGTGGTGGACCGGAAGTTCGGGCCCGGTGTACACTTGGCTGGCCGGTCCGCTCATCAGCTCGACCATCATCCGATTCATGCGGGCGGCCATCTCGGCGGTGTGGCCGGGGTCGTCTGCCATCGTTCTCATGCTGTTCATCAGGGCTGCCATCCGGGGCGTATAGGTATGTTGATGGCCGAAGTGCTCCCCGTCCTGCCGCCAGCTGGCCATATGCACCTCGGTTCCCAGATACAGCCCCAGGTCGGTCACCGGTGTCCCGTCGCGGCTGAAGACACACACCAACTCCACCTCGTGGCCGGCAACCGGTGGATCGGGCGAGCTGCGCAGGCTGACCCGATACGGGCCAAAGGCTTTGTCCCGGCTCAGGTCCGGCTCGTCGCCCGCTGCGTCTTCAGGGGCGCCGGCGCCGCTCACCGGAACACGAAACTGCTTCAGCCAACTCCTGTCCTTATGGGTGAATTCGCTCACGATCATGTACTCCCCGGCTGTGGGAAATACGTGCGGGAAGTGGAAGCTGGCCGCGCGCAGGTCCTGGTCGGTCAGGGGAAAAAAATCTTCGTGGTGGGTGTGGGCGAACACGCGCAGATCGTGGCTGACGATAAACGTATGCAGGGCTCGCTCATGCAGGATTTGCAGCGGGCTGAGCGCCTGCCCTCCGGCCGCGTCCAACAGGCGAAAACGCAGCTGCGTCTCCTGACCGGCGCGCGGCGCAGCCGGCTCAAGCGTCAGCTCCAGATGGTAGGGGCGGGCGGGTTGGCCGACCAGCACCCGGGCGTCCTGCCGCTCGCAGCCGAGCAGCCCGACCATCAGCCCGACCACCAGCCACCAACTCTTGCCCGTGCGTCTCGGCCTCACGTCGTCCACGGCCCCATTTTCCAGGTGTCGGCCGAGCTTGCAGCCCCCGACCACAGCCTGATATCGTGCGGTGTCTGCATGGCAAAGAAAAAACAGCAGTATTTGCCAATGTTTAGACGCATGAGTCAAGAGCCGAGGTCATTGCTTTTGTCTGACGCTTGCTCTATACCGAAGAACACCCCTGGCTGGAGCATAGACTCTAGATGCCAGGCTGCACGTAGCGGAGGATACAAGAGTGACGCCAGTGGATCCGCGAATGATTCATCTGTTCAGCTATTACCGTGACGCCGAGCTGCGCGGTGCGAGCCTGCTGCTCAAGCTAATCATGCGCGTTGACGATCCCGAGACCCAGACCAAGCTGTCCCTGCACCTGGCCGACGAAACGCGCCACGTGTGGCTGTGGACCAAGCATATTGCCGACCTGGGGTGTACCCCGGTGCCGATTGACGACGGCTATCAGACACGGATCGGCCGGTCGGTCGGTATTCCCAAGAGCCTGGTTGACCTGTTTGCCCTCACGGTTGTCGTGGAAGAGCGGGCGCAACAGCGCTATATCAAACATGCCCAGCGGCCGGATGTCGATCCGCAAACCCTGCACATCCTCCACGAAGTGACCAAGGACGAGAAGTGGCATATCGGCTGGATCAAGGGCAAGCTCAACGAACTGGCGGCGGCCAACGGCGGACCGGAAAAGGCGCTGGCCACCCTCGAGCGCTACCGGGCCATCGACCGTGAGGTGTTTGCCGACCTCGAGGCCAAAGAGCGCGAAGCCTTCGGCTTTTCTTTCTCCGACAATGTGGCTCATCCTCTCCCCTGATCCAAACGGGTAGGATGAACCCCATTGATGCCCCCTCCGATGCCCCACGCCCACGCCCCTGAACGCAAGAAAAAGATCATCCGCCCCGCCCGTCAAAAGAACCGGCTGCTGGCGCGCTGCGAGCACGGCCTGTTCCGGGCCGTCTTCTTCTTTTTTCAAAAGCTGCCGTTCCCCCTCGCCTTCCGCCTAGGCGAGAACATCGGGCGGCTGCTGTACTGGCTGGACCAGCCCCACCGACGGATCGGGCTGACCAACCTGGCCCTGGCCTTCCCCGACAAGAAGACGGCTGAGCGGACCCGGATTCTGCGCGACAGCTGGCTCAACCTCGGGCGCTTGATCGCGGAATTCTGCCACCTCCACACCCTCACCCCGGATAATATCGCCGAGCGCGTTCGCTTTGCCGACCGCGACCAGTGGCACGGTCTGGTCGAAAAATACCGCCACACCGGCGCACTCATCCTGACCGGGCATTTCGGCAACTGGGAACTCCTGGCCCATGCCCACGCCTGTTACGGCTTCCCGGTGCACATTATCCATCGGCGGCTGCGCAACCCGTTGGTGGATGATCTGATCGTGGCCCAGCGTCGCCTCAGCGGCAATGCCGTCATTCGGAAAACAACCGCCGGGATGGAAGTCTTTCGCGCCATTCGTAACAAAGGGGTCGTGGTGGCGGCCGTCGATCAGAACGCCTCCGGACGGATGGGCGTCTTCGTGCCCTTTTTCGGCCATCAGGCTTCGACCTCGACCGGCCTGGCCGGTCTGGCCCTGGCCACCAACGTGCCGGTCATCCCGGCCTTTCTGATCCGCGAGCAGGGCTCCTGGCGACATCGGGTCGTCATCCTGCCGCCGGTCGAGCCCATCCGTACCGGCGACCAGGCGGCCGACCTGGAGGCCACCACGGCAAAATTTACCGCCGTGTTTCAACGTATCGTCGAACAGCACCCCGACCACTGGCTGTGGATCCATAAGCGCTGGAAACGCCGACCGCCGGGCGAAGCGTCGCTCTACTCTTGACCAGGCGGGCTGGGCTGATGATAAGGATTGTCACCATGTCAATACTCCGTCGCGTGTTCCGTCGTTCTCTGGCGCCGCTCGGCGCATGTGCCCGGGGAATCAGCGTCCTGGACGTCCTCCTCGCCGTACTGGTCCTGACCGTCGTGCTGTTAGCCGCCGCCAACCAGTTCGGCCGCTACGAACAGGCGGCCGCCCCAGCCGCCTCCGAGCAATCCGCCGACCCGACTGCGGCCGAGCAGTAACCGGCTTAGAGCAAATTACGATCCTGTGTCGCCGCCTGTCATTCCTGCGCAAGCAGGAAGCTAGGCCCGCAGCCCCGGACAAGCCCTTCGACTTCGCTTCACTACGCTCAGGGCGAACGGGAGGCCGTTCATGCTGAGCGTCGCCCGGCAGGGCGGAGTCGAAGCAGGGAGGCCGGATTACATCCGGCATGACGAGAGCGGAACGGCCCGGCTACAGCCTAACGTAAAACGCGCTAGTGTTTCTCGGCGGGCACGGACCCGATCTGGAGAAGCTGAATGTCCGAGCCTGCGAGCAGCTGGCGGACCGTCTCCAATTTGTAGGCCCGGTCGTAGAACACCCGCCTGATGCCGGTGTTGATCAAGACCTTGAGACAGTGGATGCACGGGGTATGGGTGACATACATATCCGCGTCCCGAATGCTGACCCCGTTCTTGGCCGCCTGGGCGATGGCGTTGATCTCGGCATGAATCGTCCGGTAGCAGTTCTCTTCGACCCGTCCGTCCGGAGTGCGCGACTCATAGATCAGACAGCCGACCTCTGTGCAGTGGGGCAAACCCGACGGTGCGCCGTTATAGCCGGAGGCCAGAATGCTGCGTTCGCGGACGATCACCGCCCCGACCTTGGCCCGGCTACACGTCGAGCGTTCCGCAACCTGGCGGGTGATATTGAGAAAATAATGATCCCACGACAGCCGTTCGCTCATGGTCGGTACACGAACCGTAGCCCGGCGGGTCGGGGCCGGACGGCACCGTCCGGCTCAGCCACAGCGGCCGTGATGGAGGAGTCGTGATTGGTCAGCGTGCCGGGCTGCGCCACCTGGTAGGCAATCGGCGTCACCTCTCCGCTGGGAAGCGGCTCCGGTTCGACAATACGCAGCGGCACCGGCATGAAGGTCAGCCCGAACAGACCGACCGTACACCAGGCATAGATTTTGCGGCGTACATCGAGTGACGACAACACATCGCGGGTCGGAGGATGGTTGATGCCCAGGAAAAAAAGCAACACCAGCCACACAAACCAGCCAAACCAGTACTGGTAGCCCAGCACAAAAATGACGACCAGGAAGGCCCGCGCAATCCAGCGATGGCCGTGACCGAACAGCGAGTACATGACATGGCCGCCGTCCAGCTGACCAACCGGTAGCAGATTGAGACAGGTGACGAACAGACCAAACCAGCCGGCCAAGGCCACCGGATGCAGAATCACGCTCATCCGCTCGGCCTCGCCGCCGAGGACGAGGTGGGTCAGGGCCGAGAACAGCAGCGAATCGCCCAGAATCACCCCACCCTCAAAGGGAGACAGGGGACGCACCTCGGACAACGACAGGCCGATCACGACCGCCGGAATCGCCACACACACCCCGGCCCACGGACCGGCCGCCCCCACATCGAACAGCGCCCGTCGATCAAGTGGGGGGGATTTCATGCGAATAAAGGCGCCAAAGGTGCCGATTGGAAACAGATACGGCGGCGCCGGCAAAAAATACGGCAGGCTCGCCCACACGCCGTGGAAACGGGCAAAGCAGTAATGACCCATCTCGTGACACAGCAGAATGGACATCAGGGTCAGGGCAAAGGGCAGGCCCAGCACAATGGCCCAGGGGTCAACAAGCGGGTCCATGCCGCGCTGAAAGGCGCCGGCAAAGGTCGTGGTGGCCAGGGTTGTGACAAACAGCAGGAGGGGCAGGAGCGGCAGCCGTTGCTGGGGAATGGGCTGGGCTGGAAGCGGCAGCGGTTCCGCGAGCGGAGGCTGAGGGCGCCAGTTGCCCGGAAGCGGTAGTGCCATCGCGTATATCTAACCCAAAGCCCGCAGCTTGGAAAGAGCGGGACTCAGGGGCTTAGCCATAGCCCAGCTTATACGTCAGCAGGCCCTTGGCGACCGGCTGGCCGCGCGCGTCGGTGACATCAATATCGACAAACACCAGGCTGCGGCCTCGACGGATGACCCGCGCCTCGGCAAACACGTCAACGGCCTGGGCCGCAGCCATGAAGCTGACGCTCAGATTGGCCGTTGCCCCCCGGCTCGGCGCGTCGGTGACGTTTGACCAGGCGGCGACCACCCCGGCGCTGTCGATCAGGGTCGCAAGGGCGCCGCCGTGGACCGTCTCTCCCGCCGTCCGCACGGCGGGCCGGAACGGCAGACACATGCGACAAAAGTCGGGGCGGACCTCGTCTATCCGCAATCCAAGCAGGATGGCAAAAGGATCGGTCAGCTGCGGGGCCTCCATTCCCGGGCCCCCTCACCGTGAACGGGACGCCGGAAATGTGATCTTGAACGGCTGCTCCGCCGGCTCGGGCTGCGGTTCAAGCTGCCGCTGCTGCTGGGGGGACGGAACACCGCTCGGAACCGGGGCCGGGTCGTGGAAAAAAGCCAGCGAAATCACCGCGTAGACGAGACACCCGAGAGCAATAAACGGCATCCGGTCGTTAAACTGGATCGGACCGATGTCGATATCTTTCTTGCCCTGGACTTTGCGCAGCAGGAAGACGACCGGTATGGTGATGGCCAGCGTAACAAGGACCGGATACAGCATGAACGAGGCCGGCGTGCGTGCCGCCCCGGCGTCGATATACGGTTTGAGGCGCAGCCCCGAAACAACCGCGGCGGCGAGAACGGACACGGCGGTGACCAACAGTCCGGAGAATTGATTCATGGCAGACACTCATCCTGTGGCATTGTGCTCCTCAGTAGCGCAAAAGCGGAGGGGAAGGAAGGGGGAAGCGCAGCGCCGCTGGTGAAACCCGGCCGGACTTGCACGGGCCGGTCAAGCCGGCTAAGCCCAACACCACATGAAAGTCTCAGGCGTTGAATTCGCCGGGGCGGCGGCCAGACCGGGCCAGAGTCCGGTGCTGCCCTACCCCGAGATTGCGTTTGCCGGTCGCTCCAACGTCGGTAAATCCTCGCTGATCAACCGCCTGCTCAACCACAAGATTGCCCGCACCAGCAGTACCCCGGGCCGGACCCAGCAGCTGAACTTCTTTGTCGTCAACCGCGCCCTGACCTTTGTCGATCTGCCCGGCTATGGCTATGCCAGGGTATCCAAGAAAGACCGCCGCGCATGGCAGCTGCTGATTGAGGACTATCTGGCCCATGCCGCCAATCTGTGCGGGGTGGTCATCATCGTCGACGTGCGGCGCGGCCCGGAGGACGAAGAGTACGCCCTGTGTGAGTTCCTGGCCCATCACGGTCGGCCCTTTGTAGTCGTGGCGACCAAGTGTGACAAACTCAAACGCTCCCAGCGTGAGCGCCAGCGTCAGGCCCTGGGCAAACGGCTCAAGGGCTATCCGCCGCTCCTGTTTTCGGCCCAGGACGGCACCGGCAAAGACGAGCTGTGGGCCGCCCTGGAGGCGTTTGCCGACACTGGGGATGCTGATGACCGCCTCATCAAGAAGAGACCAGCGTCCACGGGCCGCTGAGAAGTATCGCCATGCCCAGCGTGTCGGTCATCATTCCCACCCATAACCGGCGGGACTGGGTGCGGGAGGCCATCGCCTCGGTCGCGGCCCAAACCTGCCGGGACTTTGAGTTGATCGTGGTCGATGACGGCTCGGATGACGGGACCGGGGTGCTGGTAGACGAATTCTCGCCGGTGTGTCCGCGTCTGCGCTACGTCTATCAGGCCAACCGGGGCGTGTCGGTCGCGCGCAACGCCGGCGTCACCCTCAGCAGCGGCCCCTACCTGGCCTTCCTGGATTCGGACGACGTGTGGCAACCGTCCAAGCTGGCGCGCCAGCTGGCCTTCTTTGAGGCCCATCCCCAGGCGTCCATCTGCCAGACCGAGGAAATCTGGCTGCGCCGCAGCGTCCGGGTCAATCCACACGCCAAGCACCGCAAGACGGGCGGCGATATTTTCGCCCGCAGCCTGGAGCGGTGTCTGGTCAGCCCCTCGGCCGTGATGCTGCGCCGCGCGCTGTTTGACCGGGTCGGCGGCTTCGATCCGCAGCTGCCGGCGTGTGAGGACTACGACCTGTGGCTGCGGATTGGAGCGACCGAGCCCATCCATCTGCTCGACACGGCCCTGGTCATCAAGCGCGGCGGGCACCCGGACCAGCTCTCCCGACGTTTCTGGGGCATGGACCGGTTCCGGGTGCGGTCCTTGCAAAAACTGCTCGACTCCGGCGTCCTGTCACCGGAACAGCGGCGGCTGACGGTCGCGGTGTTACACAAAAAGTGTACGGTCCTGGCCCGTGGCGCCAGAAAACGCGGCCGGACCGGAGCCGCGTACCTGCGGCTGGCCGCACATTATGCGGACGGCGCGTCAGCAGACGCCGAACAGGAGTCCCGCTAGGCATGCCAAGCACGCTTCCCGCTGTTGGCCTCTACGCCGAGCAAAAACGCCTGAGCCAGGCCACGCTGGCCCGCTGGCGATCCTGGCCGACGACCGATCAACAGGCCCTGCTGACGGTGGCGCAGGAACTCCGGCTGGGCGAGAATCATCTGCGAGACTTTCTGGACTGGCTGGAAGAGATCGTGCTGCGTGACGGGGGGAGTATTGCCGCAGTCTTGCAGCAGCCGGCCGTCCGACGCGCCCTCAAGCTCGGGCGCTCCCGAAACGATAAGCTGAAGGCGGTCAAGGACGCGCTGCGCAGGCTGCGCTACCCGGAGATCGCCCGCCTGGAACACGAGTTGCAGACCTGCGTCAAAGCGCTCGCCCTCGGCCCTCAGGTCCGGGTCGCCTTTCCGCCCGCCTTTGAGGGTGACGAGGTAACGCTCGAAGTCCGGGTCAAGAGCGCGAAAGACCTCGACGCCGTCGTGTCTCGCATCCGGCAGCGCCTCACCGACGGGACATTTCAGCGTCTGTTCGAGCTGCTCGACGAAGCCTGAGGCGTTTGACGTTTCCGGTCCGACGTTTTATGCTGCGCCTCCGCCATGCACCACTATCAGCCGCAGGACATTCTGATCGAACGGGGAGAAGAAAACGCGCCGGTTGTCCGACGCGTCCTGCAACGCCTGCCCCAGCTGCCGGTCCGACTCGTAGACCGGGGCTCCCGGCCTTCTACGGAAAGTCTGGTGGACCCCTTCGGCGCCGGCAAAAAAACGCTCCTGTTCACCCGCAACCGCTCCCGCTTCCTCGAACACTGTCCGGCCGGCACACCCGGTCTGGTGTGCTGCAACTATCTGGTCGTCAGCCTGATCTCGAACTGCCCGATGGACTGTAGCTACTGCTTTCTCCAGGACTATCTGGCCAACAACCCGCTGCTGACCGTCTATACCAATGTGGACGACTTGCTGGGCGAGCTGGCGGCTGTGGTTGACCGTCAGCCCTGGAAGCAGTTCCGCATCGGGACCGGAGAACTGTCCGACAGCCTGGCCCTCGACCCGCTCCTCGGTTTTTCGGCCGAGCTGGTGCCGTTTTTTGCTCAGCGCGACAATGTCCTGCTCGAACTCAAAACCAAGACCGACTGCGTCGAGGGTCTGCTCGAACTCGACCCCCAGGGACGCACCGTGGTGTCGTGGACGATCACGCCGGCCGAGATTACGGAGGCCGAAGAACACGGCACCGCCTCGTTTGCCGAACGCCTCGACGCAGCCCGCCAAGTCGAGCGGGCCGGCTATCGGCTCGGTTTTCATTTCGATCCGCTGATCGAGTATCCCGACTGGCAGGCCGGCTATGGCCGGACCATCGAGCGTCTCTTCTCCGCTATCGATCCGCGCCACGTCGCCTGGCTCAGCCTGGGCAGCCTACGTCTCACCCCCGCCCTGCGCGCGACCATGCGCCGCCGCTTCCCACACACCCGTCTGCTGTCCGGCGAGCAGGTGCGCTGCGCCGACGGCAAATGGCGGACCTTCCAGCCCCGGCGGGTCAAGATGTACCGGACCCTCAGCCGCTGGCTCAGACGCGCCGCCCCCAGCGTACCCGTGTATATGTGCATGGAAACCGCGCCGGTCTGGGAGAAGGTTTTCGGTCAGGCGCCGGGCTGCGATAAAGACCTCGCTCATACGATCCTCAGCCCGTCTCTGACCGATCCGGCCACAATTGACGCACCCTAGCGCCTCTGGTAGCAGTCAGGGGACAAGACCACACACCCAGGAGGGCGGCATGGCTATTGATCCACGCGAGCTGCGCAACGTCATGGGGCACTTTGCCACCGGCGTCACCGTCATTACCACCAAGGATAAAACCGACAAACCCTTCGGCCTGACCGCTAACGCGTTTAGCTCGCTGTCGCTCGACCCCCCGCTGCTGCTGGTCTGCATTGATAAAACCGTCGACTGCTACGACTGTTTTGAGGACTCCAAAGTCTTTGCGGTCAACTTCCTGTCGCTTGCCCAGGAAGAACTCTCGACCCGCTTTGCCACCAAAGGCATTGAGAAGTTTGAAGGGGTGTCCTACACCCTGGGCGGGCTCGGCGTACCGCTGCTTGACGGCGCCCTGGCCCACCTCGAATGCAGGGTGGCCGCCGGCTACGAGGGCGGCGACCACACGATTTACACCGGCGAGGTCCAGACTATCGCCACCGCCGATGCCGAACCCCTGCTGTTCTACAAGGGCAAATATCGTCAGCTGGCCGAATAAGCGCCGTGCCCGTCGTTCCTGGCCGGGCTGAAAACACGCCTGGAGCGCTCGCCGAGCGGGAGCAAGCCTCCCGCCCCCTCAATCCCTGATGCAGGGGGAAGCGCGGGAGACCGCCCATGTCATTCCTGGTCTTGATGCGACACGGGGAGTCGGTGTGGAATTTTGACAATCGCTTCACCGGGAGCGTCGATGTTCCCCTGACCGACACCGGGCGGGCCGAGGCGCAACGCGCCGGCCGTCTGCTCCGACGCCATCGGCTCAGTATCGACCACGCGTTCTCATCCGTACTCCAGCGCGCCGCCGACAGCCTCGACATTGTCCTGTCTGTCCTTGGACAAGAGCACCTTCAGCCACACCGCACACCGCTGCTCAACGAGCGCGACTACGGCCGGCTGCAAGGCATGGACAAGGCCGAGGCAGCCCGCCTCTACGGTGCCAGCCAGGTCCATAGCTGGCGGCGGAGTTATGCCGACGGCCCGCCCGGCGGCGAGAGTCTCAAGGATGTGGCCGCCCGGCTGCTGCCCTACTTCGAGGCCGAGATTGCGCCTCAGCTCGGCGCGGGCAAGAATGTCCTGATCGTGGCCCACGAGCATCCGCTGCGGGCGATCATCATGCAGCTGGAGAAATTGGCGCCAGCCCAACTGCTGGAGCTTGAACTGGCCACCGCAGTTCCGGTGGTGTACGAATTCGGTCCTGGCGGGGCTATTGCCGACAAGCGGATTCTTGCTAATGAATCGTTACAATCCGAATGCCGCGAAAAATCAGAGCATTGATCAGAGACCTGAACGATGAGAATGAGCGACCGATACGTGAAGATTGTCGAATGGTCAGACGAAGACCAGTGTTTTGTCGGAAGCTGCCCGGGCTTGTTCTACGGCGGGTGCCACGGAGAAGATGAAAAGGCCGTCTTTGCCGAATTATGTGAGATTGTTGAAGAAACGATTGCCCTCTATCGGCAGGATGGCAAGCCGCTTCCCCCTCCGACTTGTGGGAAAGACTACGCCAATAAGATGTTGAATGTTGTCTGAGCCACCTGCGGCAGAACAGAGAGACAAAGAAAGACGAAGAGGGATCATGAACGGTGATGAGAAGAAGCGGGTACGAGAAAGAACCCGTACGGCAAAATCTTTCTTGAAAACTGCCGATTATCTGGATTCTCGGCCACCGCTTCCAATGAAGCCGAGAAATAACGTGCCGCTCGCAACGCTAGAAGAAGCAGCAGAAAACGAATATTACGGGGCATTCATTGTCGCAAGTCGGTTCCACAGAGCTTTGGTGTTCGAGATTGGAATAAAATTAGTATGGGAACTGGAGAATGCGAAGGAATGCGAACATACGCACGATATACATCGTTTATACGGCGAATTATCCGGAAAAAGCCAATGAGAAAAACGCAGAATCGCGGGTGACAGGACGATAAAAGATGAAGCAGAAGCGACTTCAACTGGACGAGGAGGAGCGACAACTCCTGCAAGACTTCGAGCGCGGAGAGTTTGAAAGCCTCAAAAACTTCAGACACGAGAAGCGACAGCTGGAGGCTGCGGCAAAAGAGACTCTCCAGAAGAGAAAGCGCATCAATATCCGCATCTCAGCCCGAGACCTGGAACAGCTCCAAAAACGGGCAGTGGCAGAAGGGATGCCCTATCAGACCCTCATTGCCAGTACCTTGCACAAGTTTGTGACCGGACAGCTCAAGGAGACCAAACCCGCGACGAAAGGCAGCCGATGAAACTCACCCCGCACCCCAACCTGCCCGCTCCCCACGGCCCGCTTGTTCTGCTCATCCTCGACGGCGTCGGCATCGGCCAGGCCGACGAGTTCGACGCCGTGGCCTGCGCCGCAACCCCGACCCTGGACGCGCTGGGCGAGGGCGGCCTGGCACGCCAGCTGCGCGCCCACGGCACTGCGGTCGGCCTGCCCTCGGACGCCGACATGGGCAATTCCGAGGTCGGCCACAATATCCTGGGCGCGGGCCGCATTTTCGATCAGGGCGCCAAGCTGGTTGACGCGGCGATCGAACACGGCACGATCTGGACCGGCACCTGGCAGACCATCGTGCGCCACCTCCGGGAAACGGGCGGCGCCCTGCACCTGATCGGTCTGGTGTCGGACGGCAATGTCCACTCCCACGAAAAGCAGCTGTTCGCCCTGATCCGGCGGGCCGCCGACGAGGCTCTGCCGCAGCTGTATGTCCACGCCCTGCAGGACGGCCGCGACGTGCCCGAGACCTCGGCGCTGGTGTATATCGACCGGCTGGAAGACGTGCTGGCCGGCGCGAGAGAGACAGGGAAAGACTACTGGATTGCGTCCGGCGGCGGGCGGATGACGACGACGATGGACCGCTACGAGGCCGACTGGGCCATGGTCGAGCGCGGCTGGAAGGCTCAGGTACACGGCATCGGCCGGGCCTTTCCCAGCGCCCGCAGCGCGATTGAGACCTACCGCCAGGAAACCCCCGGCATTGCCGACCAGTTTCTGCCCGAGTTCGTGGTGAGCGGTTCCGACGGCAGGCCGCGCGGTCCGGTTCAGGACGGGGACGCGGTGATCTTCTTCAACTTTCGGGGCGACCGCGGGCTGGAAATCTCCCAGGCGTTTGAGGCTGGCCCGGAGTTTGACAAATTCGACCGCGGCCGTGTGCCCCAGGTCATGTACGCGGGCATGATGTTATACGATGGAGATCTCCACATCCCCCGGCGCTATCTCGTCTCCTCGCCCGAGGTCGAGCGGCCGGTCAGCGAGTACCTGGCCCACACCGGGGTGCGGCAGCTGGCCTGCTCGGAAACCCAGAAATTCGGCCATGTGACCTATTTCTGGAACGGCAATCGCTCGGGCAAATTCGATGCGGACAGCGAGGAGTATATCGAGATTCCGTCCGATCAGGTGCCGTTTGATGAAGCCCCGTGGATGAAGTCGGCCGAGACCGCGCAGACGGTCATTCAGGCCATCCACACCGGCGACTTTCCCTTCATCCGGGTCAATTTTGCCGCCGGGGACATGGTCGGCCATACCGGCAAGATTGACGCTTCGATTACTGCGGTTGAAGAGGTTGACCGGGCGCTGGGCCGCATCCTGCCCGAGGTGTTGGCCAGCAAGGGCTGTCTGGTCGTCACCGCCGACCACGGCAACGCCGAAGACATGGTCCAGCGCGACCCGTCCCAGCACCCCCTGCTGGGCGTGGACGGCAAGCCGCAGCCCCGGACCTCGCACTCGCTGAACCCGGTTCCCTTTTTCGTGGTCGAGGGCGACGGGCGGGTCTTTTCGCTGCGGGACGACCTGCCCGGAGCCGGCCTAGCCAATGTCGCCGCGACCCTGCTGGAGCTGCTCGGCTATCAGCCACCCGAGGAGTACGAGCCGAGTCTGCTCAAGCCCTAAGCCTCTTGCTCGGACGGCTCCTCGGCCAGCCGTCTGATGACCAGTTCCAGTAGATACAGCCCCACGGCCAGCGGAAGCAGATACGGCAAAAGCGGCCGAGCCTGCGGCGGACCGGGGGCGTGGACAACGCTGTCGGGGTCGGGGTTCAGACTCCCGCCGGTGGTGTGAGCCAGGCTTTCCAGCAGGGCCAGATTCGGCTCGGGCTGTGGCGCTTCTCCCGCCGGGTTCGGAGCCGGCAGGGTATAGCCCAGCGGACCCAGCGTGTCGCCGGACGGCAGGTCCAGTTCGACCCGATAGTCGCCCGGCTGGGGGTTGGCATACACCGCCTGGTAGTGACCCGGCGCCAGACGGTCCAAGGACAGAGAGTGGCTCGTACCGCCCGGCAGGTGGAGATCGGCAGAGGCCGACCGACCGTGTTCCTGGCTGGCGTGTGAGAAGAGATCGATGACCAGCCCCTGCTTGGTGTGACCCAACTCGACCGCAAAGTCGGTCTGCTTCTCCCGTCTGGTGTGCCCGCTCCAGCGGACGACCTGTTCCCAAAAGCTGCTGAACCCGTCCCAGCCGATCCACGCCGCCGACCAACGGCCGTTGGCGTCCGAGGTAAAGGCCACGGCCCGGCCCTGTCCGTAGGCCCACGAGGCGAGCAGCGGCGGCGCTGTGTCATTCACTTGGAGTGATGCATCGCTACGGGCGCCGGGCTTGAGGCGTGCCTCCACATAGCCCGTGACCTGCGGCAGCCGACGCGCGGCCAGCCCCGTGAGCAGGGGCGAGCGCGGGTTGGGGATGGGGGTGAACTCCTGCTCCACCATGGTCTTTTCTTCGGCGTTGTCCTCAAGCTCACCGATGAACAGCTCGGGCAGGGTAGAGGGGTCGGTGGTATGGTGGAACGCCCCGCCGCCATAGTCGGCCAGACGCGACAGCAGGCGCAGGTTGGGCCGGCGTCCGACCGCAATCGTCGAGATGGTCATGCCAAGTTCCTGGCGCATGACCGATACCAGATCCAGATACGCGCTGCCGCTGCCGCCGGTCTCGCCATCGGTCAGGATCACCACATGCTTGCGGGTGGCGTGTTGACGCTCCAGCTGGCGTTTGGCCTCTTCCAGGGCGGGCAACAGATACGTCCCGCCGGCCGCCCTGAGTCTGTCGATCCGCGCCTCCACCTCATGGCGGATCTTGCCCATATAGCTCAGCGGAATGACGGGAAAGGGTTCCCTATCAAAGCCGATAACGCCAAACAGGTCGCTGTCCTTCAGGTTGCGGGCCACGCCACGCACGCCGGCCAGGGCGAACAACAGCCGCTGTTCGCGGCGCATGCTGCCCGATTTGTCGATCACCAGCATCACGGCCGTACGCTTTTCCTCTTTCTGGGGTGGCGTCAGCACCACCGGCAGGGCTTGTTCGACCGGTGTGCCAACGTAGCCGCCCAGCCCCAGGCTCGATTCGCCACCGACCATAATCAAGCCTCCCCCGTCGCGCACATAGGTCCGCAGACGGCTCGGCAGGGCCGACGGCAGACTGTGCTTATCCACGTTGTTCAGGATGACCGTGCCAAACGACTCCGGGGCCGGTATCGTCGAGGAGGAAGAGACACGTGGAGCCCGGACCTCAAATCCGCGGCTGCTAAGCGCCTGGCGCAAATAGCGGCTGTCGCGGTCCCGGCCGCTGAGCAATAAGACCGTGTCGGGCCGGCTGACCCGGACCCAGGCCACCGCCTGGTTATCGTCCGGGCGAGCGTCCTGCACGTCCGAGGCCGGGGTCAGCGTGGCCCGGAGCGGAATCAGACCGTCGCCGGACAGGCTGACCGAACGGGTCAACACGGAAACACCCGGCGACAGGCTGACGACGCCCTGCCACACCGGCTCATTGCGCTGGTGGAGCACCAGCTCGGCCGCAACAGGACCGGGGTGGGTATTGTCGAGGACCAGACGCAGGGTCAGGTCGTCGCCTTTTTGCACCACCTGCGGGGCACCAATGCGCTGGACGGCGAGGTTCGGCAATCGCTCGGCACCCGGTGGCGCCAAGGGATACAGGCGCTGGCGGCGTTCGGCCAGCAGGGGCAGGAGCGGGGCGGCCGAGCCGACCGTCTCCCAGCCGTCGCTCAGCACATAGGTCGTCCGACCCGGTTGCGCGGCCAGAATGTCGGTCAGGGCGCCGGCCAGGTTGCTGTGCTCAAGCTGCAAGCGCAGAGGCGGGTCAAGCAGCAGCGGCTCAGCCTCGCTCCACGGCAGCCACTGGCGGGTGCCGGCAAACAGCAGGCTCGGCGTGTCGGGCCCTGGCGCCAGGCGTCGGACAGTGGTGTCCCGCATCCAGCGGCGCTGGTCGGGCGTCAGGCTGTGCGACACGTCAAAGGCCAGCAGCGGGCCGCGAACCGTTCCCGGCTGGAGGCTGTGACAGCCGGCGGCAATCAGGATCAACACCCCGACCAGCAGGGAGTGCAGGCCCAGGCTGAGGCGCCCCAGCCCGGACCGCAGCGAACGCCACTGCACCAGCCACAGCAGGGGCAGGCCGGCAAACAGCCACAAGAATACGGGCCGCTCAAAGGCCAGGGGCGGCAGCCAGGCCGCGAGGGAAAAAACGGTGTCCATCAGAAAGCCCAGGAACAGGGAGCGACGGCTGTCGGTCACGCCCCCTTCATGCTTCTTCCTTCCTGCTGACAAGCCAGCGTTCCAGGCCCAGCAGCAGCAACACGCCGACAACGAGCCACGGCCAGATCGGACGCTGAGCCGTGTGCTCCGACTGCGTGGGGGTGGGAACGTCCAGCCGCAGGGGTCGCCCCAGACGGGACTCCTCGGCACTGCTGATATTGACGGCCAGGCGGCGCTGGTGTCCGTGCTCGGTGACCCGATAAACCCCCTGCTGGAGCAGGCTCAGACTCCGGCCGGCGACGGGAATGGGCTGGCCGTCCGGACCGGAGACCTGGGGTGCCTGGCCAGTCAGGCTGAGGCTCACCCCGGTTTTCAGACTTGACGCCTGGCCGACCCGACCGGCCAGCCAGTCCAGCAGGTTCAGGGTCAGGATCGAAGCCGGCAGATTCCGCCGGCCCAGATACGGCAACAGGTCAAAGCCGACAGCGGCGTAGCGATAGCCGCGGCGCTCACCGGCCAATATCAGCGGTCCGGGCGTGGCGTGTACGACCGTCGTGCTCCAGGCCGGCGGCGAGAAGGCTTGACCGAAGGCCGGCTTCAGAAGCGGGAAATGCACATACCGCACCAGCGGGTGGCCGACCGTCCAGCGGGTGATGTCAGGTCCAGTGGCCGCCCGATCCAGGGGAAAGACCGCGTTGCCCTCGGGCGGCAGCACGAAGGCGGCATTGCTCGGCGGCAAGCTGTCGGGCGCGGTCAGGTGAAAGATGACGAACGGAAAACGGGCGGCCATGTCCGGGCGGTAGTCCTGGGGACTGACCTGCTCAAGCCTGAGAGCCGGAATCCGGGACAGGCCGGCAGCACCTTCGGGCAGCGGGCTGACCAGCAGGCCCGAGACCGACCCCCGCCCGGGCAGGACGGCGTAGGCCTCATTATCCAGCTCAAGCCCGTCTTCGATCAGCAGCCGAGCCCGGTAGGTGCGGGCCACCGGCAGGTCAGACAAAGAAAAGGTCTGGTCCCGACCGGCAGCCGGGAGGAGCGATTGGAGTTCCTGGCCGGTCTCGGCATCTTCAAGGCTGACCCGCCAGCCGCCCACGACCCGCAGCGTGGCTTCGACCGCACCGGGGAAAAAGGGGCTGCGGTGCAGGCGAAAGCCGCTGATCCCAAGGTTCGGACCGGCCTCACCCAGCCGGACCACCGAGACCTGCGGCGGGACGGACGAGGCCAGGGGTCTGTCGGTGAAGAAGACCAGGCGCTGAAAGCCGTCCTCGGCCAGCAGTTGGGCGAAAAAAACAGACAAGACCGCGTCACTCGGGGCAGGCGTATCGGTGACCTCGACTCCCGCCAGCAGTCGGCCTAGGGACGGGTCCGACCAATCTCCAGCTAGGCTGCTATCCGCAATCTTTTTGGGAGAGGGAGCCGAGGTGAACAGCCCGATGCGTTCTCCCTCAGGGATCGTTGCCAGGCTGGACTCCAGCGCGTGTTTGGCCAGATCGAACACGCGTGCGGCGTCCGGGCTACGCGCCTGCATGCTGGCAGAGGTGTCGAGCACGAAGGCGACCGAGCCGCCAGGGCTACGCACGACCGGCCGTGCCGCGATCAGAATCAAGAGCAGGAGGATCAGCAGGTGGAGGAAAAACAGGGGCGAGAGCCGGAGCCGGCCCCACATGCCCTGCCTGGCCGAGGAGGCCAACCCCTCGTACAGAAACAGGCTGGGAACAACGACCCGTCTGGCCCGCCGACGAAAGAGGTAGGGCACCAACAACGCGGGCAGGGCCAGCAACAGGGGGGCTGCGGACGATGCGGACAGCAGGGCAAAGTCCATGTGACGAAGGCCCTCAGCTCAGCACGCCCAGGGCCGGCAGTTCACGCAGGACGAAATCCTGCACCGCGCCTGACGCCTCCGCTCCGGCCACACACTGCGCATAGCGCACCCCGGCCTGATGGCACGAACTGCGCAGCTCCCGGTTGTGACGCGCCAGGCGCTCGACATAGGCCCGTTTGGCCTGAGCATCAAAACGGATCAGGGCCGAGCCGCCGTCCTCGCTGTCCACAAAGCGCGCGCCGGTCGGCCGCAGTGGCGGGTCAATCTCGGTGCGGCCCAACACCTGGACGACCGCCAGGTCGAAGTTGGCCGCCCGCAGCAGGGTGAGCGAGGTGTGGAACACGTCCATGGGAAAGAGGAAATCCGACACCCAGACGGCTTTGCCCGGTCGGTGCAGGGCGTGCAAATGCCGCGCCAGGGCGGTCGGGGGGTGCAGCCGGCCCTGGGGCTGGAGGTCGGCTAAAAAATCGTGGAGCTGGACAAACCGCCGCCGACCGCGAAAAAACGGCGTGGCCGGCTCGGTCTCAGCGCTGCTCAGGGCGTGCAGTTTGACCGCGTCATCCCCGGCCAGCACGATATAGGCTAGGGCCAGCGTCAGATCACGCGCCGCAGCATACTTGGCATCGCCGGCCGGATGGGCCATTGAGGCGCTCAGGTCGAGGAACAGGGAGGTGTACAGGTCTTCTTCTTCCTGAAAGAGCTTGATGTAGTGGCGGTCGGTGCGGCAGTACAGCTTCCAGTCAATGGAGCGCAGATCGTCACCCGGGGTATAGGGACGGTAGTCGGCAAATTCGAGGCCAGCCCCGCGCCGGGGCGACGCATGCCGGCCCGGACGACTGCCGACAAATTTGCGCCGCGACCGAAGCTGGAGGGTTTCCAGTCGAGCCAGAAATTGGGGCGTAAAAACTGCGGGCAACATAGCTTCTCGCAGGCACGAAAACAGCGCATCGACGGCTGTCCCGATCCTACCAGACCCAGCGGGCGGGGCTAGGCCGGCGTCGTGCATCGCCCAGAGTAGCCGGATTCCAATACCGTCGCTATAAAACACGTATGCTAACCGTGTACACTCCCAGACAGCCGTCGCTACGTGCCTTTTTGATCGGGGTATCTGTTTTCAGCCTGGCCGTGTGGGCGGCCGGGGCGGCCGGCGACAGCCCGCGGTTCGGCCACCGGGTGGACAGAGGCGTGGTCGAACACGCGCCTATCCGCGAAGCCTCGGGCCTTGTGGCCAGCCGCAAAAACCCGGACGTGCTGTGGGTGCATAATGACTCCGGGCAGCCAAACCAGGTGTTCGCCGTCGGCTCCCGGGGCAGCCATCTCGGCACCTATGTGCTGGACGGCGTCACCAACCGCGACTGGGAAGATATCGCCATCGGGCCGGGCCCGCAGGACGGCCAGTCCTACCTGTACATCGGCGATATTGGCGATAACCGGGCGCGCCGGGATCTGAAATATATCCACCGCCTGCCCGAACCCCAGCTCAAGGCCGGACCGGCCGCCGTCCACCACCTGTCCACTATTGAGACGCTGTCCTTCCGCTACCCGGACGGCCGGCGCGACGCCGAGACCCTGCTGGTCGACCCGCTCACCAAAGACCTGTACGTCATCTCCAAACGCGAAGCCGGGGTGGGGGTCTACCGCGCCGCCTATCCCCAATCGACCAGTGCACCAATAACGCTTGAGCGGGTCGCCACTGTAGTCCTTGAGGAGCAGCCCTCGACGGAGGACTGGCTGGTTGGCGGAGATATTGCCCCGTCCGGGGCCGAGATCCTGCTCAAGAGCTATCGCGCGGTGTACTACTGGGCGCGGGCTCCCGGACAGACGGTCCATGAGGCGCTGGCCGCCCGCCCCATTCCGCTCCCCTACCAGCCCGAACCCCAGGGCGAGGCCCTGGGCTGGAAGGCCGACGGAACGGGCTACTACACGCTCAGCGAAGAACGGGACCGGATTCCGGCCCGTCTCTACTTTTATCCACGCTTGCCGGCCACCGCATACGAAGGCTGAAACATCTGTCCGCCGAGCGGCACGAAGGACGGTCGGTCCGGGGCCAGGCAGCGGTGGCTGGCCCAGCGCACCGCCTGCGCATCGTCGTCGGCGTACAGCGGGAGCAAACCCAGCGCCGCGGGCTCGGGCTGCCAGTCAAAACAGTCTTCAGCCCGGCCAATCACCGACAAGGGCCGCACGGCCCAGGGTCTCGCCCCCTGTATGATGGCGTCGTGGCGCGACAAGCGGGCAAACCAGCCGTCCAGACGCGGCTGGAGCTTTTTGATGCTGCGGACCAACCGCGCCATTTCGGTAAACGGCAAAAAGCGCGGCCGGCCGCTGTCATGCGTCACCAGGGCAATCTCGCGCAGCCGTTGGAGATAATCGCGTGGCGAGGTCAGCAGCGCCGCCCGGTCACGGATGCCGATGCTCTGAAAATCGCCGGGGTCCAGGGTAAAGGCCAGGGAGCAGCTGGCGTATGGCAGCTCGGCCACCGTCTCCCGCCACGGATAGAAACGGCCCTTGAGGTCGAAAAAGTCCCGTACAATCAGCAGCCGGTCGGTGCTCAGCGGGTAGGGGCCGGAGTCGGCAATGCCCAGCTGCGCCTCCGCGTTCAAGCCGAACAGGTAAGCCTCCAGGGTCGCGCAAAACTGCTCTGCCAGCCGACGCATTTCCAGGTCGACCGGTACCAGGCCCTGATACAGCTGCTCGACCAGCGCCTTGGGTAGAAAACGGTTAGTCAGCCCCGCGTCACTATTGTCGAGATGGCCGTCGCCCCGGTGCGCGGCGCTCAAGCGCCGCCAGAAGGCCAGGATTTCGGCGCTGTCGTCCTCGCGGGCGAACGCAGCCTCAGCCGCCACATCGAGAACGACCTCCCGCCCGACCAGAAAGAAGTAGCCCAGCATCCAAATCGAAAGAGGAGAAACGGTGTCGCCCAGCCGCTGGCCCCGCCGGGCGATGGCCTCGGGGCTAGGCCTGCGCTCGCCCACCAGACGCGGAAAACGCCAGAAGGCGTCCGTCACCGCCAGTGAAAAAGACTGCTTGACCGGCAGACGGCTGGGGCTGGGTCCGATCGGCCGGACGATCTCGGCCTGGAATTTTTCCCCCATACTCAGGACGAGTCGGTTGAGATCTTGGATATCCTGCGCCACCTCCCACCTCCTCTTCTGGCTTAGCGTGGCCGGACACGGGGGTCAAGAGAGCGGGGCCGGCCTGTCGAGATTGACCGGCCGTGACGCTGGGCAGAGAATGAGACCCATGCCGCGTCAAACCAGTCTCGTCGTGCTGGGGCTCATCCTCCTGACCACACCCGGTCTGGCCCAAGTCAGCTCAGCCCTGTTCCCCGGCATTTCGCCCGCCCCGCTGGTGCGTCTGACCGGGGTGCTTGAGGCCGGCGATCAAGCCGGCGGCGCCGGATTTCCGGTCCTCAGAGTACGGATCGCGGACAAACGCTGGCGGTTTCGGGTGAGCCGGGTGGAACCCGTCATTCCGGCCTACCGGGCCGAGGAGAAGCTGCGCCGGGTGTCCCCGCTGGGGCTGCGCTTCGTGGCCGAAGAGCGCCTGCTGAGCGTCTTGCAGCAGCCGGACATGCGCGAGCGCGCCATCGTGCTTGAGGGCTGGCTGCGGCCGGGGGCGGGGGTGTTATGGGTGATGTCGGTCGAGGTCGCGGCCGAGCCCTGAGTCACGGCGTTTTCCTGTTTCACGATCGCTCGGCCCGCAAACGCCGGGTGTGTGGCCAGTCGATCTCGTCCTCGGCGTCCAGCACCACGCCGTACTCTGCTCGGGCGGCCTCTACGGACACATAGCCGTCGCGCACGTCCTGGCGGACCAGTTCGGGGTCGCGTTCCAGGGGCGAGTAGAAACCGCCCCCGCCCGGCAAGCGCAGGGTGACTTTCTGGTCGGGCAGCAGACGGTACTGAGCCTTGGGATGGGGACGGCTGCCGTCCGATAGGTGGAAATCGCCCAGCTCGCCGTTCTTGCCGCCCCCATAGCCCAGGGCCGGAAATTTGGTGCGGTCATACATGGCCGAGTGAATGACCGGCTCGGACGTGCGGACCGACAAGACCATCTCCTGGCCCAGGCCGCCCCGGTATCTGCCCGGTCCGCCGGAATCCGGCACCAGAGCGCGCTGTTCCATGAGCAGCGGGGAGACATTTTCGATGATTTCAGCCGGTACGCCCTGGATGCCGCTGGGAAAGGCGGTGGCCGAGATGCCGTCTTTATCCGGCCGCGCGCCCATGCCGCCGGACGAGAAGAAGACGTAGGTAAAGCTCTTGCCGGCCGCGTCCTTGCCGGTGAACTGGGTAATCCAGATATTGGCCGCGCCGTCGGCCAGGACGCGATCAGGCACCGCCTGTGACAGCGCGCCAAACACGGCGGTGGAAAGAAAGTGGCCGATAATATGCCGCCCGCCGACCGGGGCCGGAAACTCACAGTTCAGGATGCAGCCCGGCGGGGCGCTGATATGAATCGGCCGAAAGCTGCCCTCGTTGTTCGGCACGGCGGGCGAGATGGCGCATTTGAGGGGATAGGTCGTATAGGCCACGCAGTAGGCAAACGGGACGTTGATCCCCCGCTCGCACTGGGCCGAGGTGCCGCTGAAATCGACCGACAGGTCTGCGCCGTCGATACACACCGCAATCTTGACAACGATCGGCTCGTCAAAGCCGTCCATCCGAATCTCGTGTGAATACGTCCCGTCCGGCAGCTCGCCAATCGCCTCCCGCATAGCCGTTTCCGAGGTATTCAGAATGGCGTCCGACAGGGCGTCCAACCCGCTCAGGTCGGCCTCGTCCATGAACTCCAGGAGCTTGGCTCCGCCGACCTCGTTGCTGCCGACCTGGGCCATCAGATCGCCCTCGACCAGGTCGGGCGCCCGCACATTCTGTTTGACCAGACGGAACAGATCGTCATTCGGTTGCCCGGCGCGGAAGAGCTTCATGATCGGGACATAAATGCCCTCTTCAAACACCTGGCGGGCGTCGGCGCCCAGCATCCGGCCACCCACATCGACCGCATGGCAGGTGTTGGCAAACAGGGCGACCGGCTGGCCGCGGCGAAAAATCGGGGTCACCACGGTGAAGTCGTTGAGGTGGCCGGAGGTCAGCCACGGATCGTTGCTGATCAGGCTGTCGCCGTCTTCGAGTTGCTGCCACGGGTAGTGGCTTAAAAAGTGACGCACGGCCAGGGCCATGGTGTTGATATGGCCCGGCGTGCCGGTGACAGCCTGGGCGATCATATTGCCCCGGGTGTCAAACACCCCGGCCGACAGGTCGCCGGCCTCACGGACCACGGTGGTAAACGAGGCGTTCTGGAGAGCCGTGGCCTGCTCGTTGACAATCGAGATCAGGCGGTTCCACAGAATCTCTAAAGAGATCGGATCGATGGTGTCCATAGCTTGACGTATTATAGGCTGAGGGCTACCGTTCTGCCACAGGAGACACCATGCAACGCTTCGACAGGCACGGTCTTGCCGCACACCGCCTCGTGCTGACGACCTTCTCCATTACCGCCCGCTGTCCACGGACCGGCATGCTGGGCGTCGGGGTGTGCACGGCCATTCCTGCGGTAGGCGCCATCTGTCCTTTTGTCAAACCCAGGCTGGGCGCGATTGCTTCGCAGTCCTTCGCCAACCCGTATCTGGGAATTGACGGTCTGGCCCTGCTCGAACAGGGCCACACGGCCCACAGCGCGCTTGACCAGCTGATCGCCGCCGACCCGGGTCGGGCGCGACGGCAGCTGAGCGTGGTGGACGGGACCGGCAATGCCGCAGCCTTTACCGGCCAGGACTGCATTCCCTGGCACGGCGACCATGTCGGCCCGGGCTATGTGGTGGCGGCCAATATGATGGTCGATGCGACCACCGTCGAGGCCATGGTCGAGGCGTTTGAAGCCAGCCGTGACGAGGCCCTGCCGGAACGCCTGCTGAGAGCCCTGGAAGCCGGCGATGCCACCGGCGGGGACTACCGCGGTCGCCAGTCGGCCGCCCTGCTGGTGTATGACACCGAGGCATATCCGTCGCACAGCCTGCGGGTGGACGAGCACCGCCAGCCGGTCCCCGAGCTGCGCCGCATCTTTGAGGTGTGTCAGCAACAGCTCTACCCGTGGTTGGGGACGCTGCCGACCCGAACCAACCCGCTCGGCACGGCCGACCCGAGCCCGGTCTCGAAACTACGCAAAACGCCGGGACAGCGCTGACGCGCCCGCCCCACTTGCCTCCAGGGGCATCGGCAGGCTAGAAAATCATGAGCGAGTTCACATACGCCACTCAGCAAGGAGGAACACTATGCCGTTAGACCCACAAGCCAAAGCATTTCTCGATCAACTGGCCGCCGCTGGCGCCCCGGGCCTGAACGAACTGCCCGTTGCCGAAGCGCGACAGGCCATCAAAGGGCTGTTTGCGACCGAAACCCCCGAGTCGGTCTCCAGGGTTGAAGATCGGACCGTCTCGACTCCGAACGGACCCGTGCCGATCCGCATCTATGTGCCCGAGGGGCAGGGCCCCTTCCCGGTCCTGGTCTTCTTTCACGGCGGCGGCTGGGTCATCGGCGACCTGGAGACGCACGATCCGACCTGCCGGGCGCTGAGCAACGCGGCCAACTGCATCACCGTATCGGTCGATTATCGCCTGGCGCCGGAACATAAATTTCCGGCCGCCGCGGACGACTGTTATGAGGCCACCAAGTGGACGATCCTCAACATCGCCGCCTATGGCGGTGACCCCACCCGGGTCGCCGTTGGGGGGGACAGCGCCGGCGGCAATCTGGCCGCAGCGGTGGCCCTGATGTCCGGCGACCGCGGGGCGCCGTCCCTGGCCTTCCAACTCCTGATCTATCCGGTCACCAACCATGCCTTTGATACCGAGTCGTGCAAACAGAACGGCAAGGACTATCTGCTGACGGTCGAGTCCATGGAGTGGTTCTGGAACCACTATCTGGCCAGCGAAGCGGACGGCAACAGCCCGTACGCGTCTCCGCTCCAGGCCAAATACGTCAACAGCCCGCCGCCGGCGCTGGTGATTACGGCCGAATTCGATCCGCTGCGGGACGAGGGCGAGGCGTATGCCGACAAGCTCAAACAGGCCGGCGGGCAGGTGACCACCTCGCGCTATGACGGCATGATTCACGGCTTTTTCAGCATGTTTGCCTTCGATGCCTGCCGCAAGGCAATTGACGAAGCCGGCGGTGCGCTCAAGGCCGCGTTTGCCAACTAGGAGGTCGGGGTCGGGGCCTACCCCGACCGCTCAGACCTTCGTAACAGGAGGGTTCCGCCGATGAGTACTGCCCGCGCTTACGCCCGCCCGGCCGCCTACGCCGAGGCCACGGTCCGCTCGGAATTCATTCGCCGTACCTATACCCATCTGGCGTTTGCCGTTCTGGGCTTTCTGGCCGTCGAGAACGTCCTGCTGTCGTGGTCCGGAGCGCCGGCCCTGGTCGGTCTGATGGTCGGCGGCTACGGCTGGCTGGTCGTCCTGGCCGCCTTCATGGGCGTGTCGTGGCTGGCCGACCGCTGGGCCCAGTCGGACGCCTCGCCACAGCTGCAATATCTGGGCCTGGGGCTGTTTGTGGTCGCCGAAGCGGTGCTGTTCCTGCCCCTGCTGTATATGGCGGTCAATTTCAGCTCGCCCGAGGTGCTGTCCAAGGCCGGCCTGATGACGCTGGTGCTGTTTGGCGGGCTGACCTTTGTCGCCTTTACCACCCGCAAGGATTTTTCCTTCCTGCGCGGGATTCTGGCCATCGGGGGGTTCATCGCCCTGGGCGTCATTCTGGTCAGCATCCTGTTCGGCTTCAGCCTGGGCCTGTTTTTCTCGACCATCATGGTCGCCTACGCCGCCGGCTCGATCCTGTACACCACCTCAAACATCATCCACCACTACCGGCCGGATCAACACGTGGCCGCCTCACTGGCCCTGTTTGCCGGGGTGGCGCTGTTGTTCTGGTATGTCCTGCGGATCTTCATGGCCCTGGGCGACGACTGAGGCGAGCGTCACTTCCGGCCTATCCGTGCCCGGGCAGACAGGCTTGGTCTGCCCGGCTCCCTCACGCTGCCGATACCCCGGCGAGAGATTCAAGCGTCTCCACAACGAGAGCAGCCGCTCGCTCGACTTCTTCGTCGGTCGTGAAACGGCCAAAACTGAAGGGGAATTCGCTCCAAACTTTCGTCGTTCTCAACGAGTGTTCTCTGCCCTACGAAGAAGACGCTCCAGACGGTACTCCAGTGCATCTTTTCGAGGCCGCATACTCTGTTTATTCGGGGTGATAACATCCTGGCCTCTCAGATCAAGCAAAGGCTTATGGTCCGCAATCCGTCCATCAACTACCTCTGATACGTGCCACTTCATATCTGGTCCAGGTGCGATAACGTCTTGGTCCAGCGCCCAGTGGAAATCCGGTGTCAGAGCGATACCATTGCGTGGGTCGTCGTCCTGCGACTCTGCGTACGGAATCAAGTGGGCGGCTTCCACGAGAATGCGACTCTTATGACTCTCTGGAATGATCAAGCGCCAGCCCGAAGCCGCACACCGATAGTCGTAGGTTTCCAGAACGAGGCGACGAAAAGCCCGATCCCGCGCCTTAGCTGCGGGCGGCGCCTCGTGGACGGCAGGCACGCCGGCAACCGTCTCTCGGAGCCCACGTTCGTAGCTATTCGATTCGCGATGGAAGGTGATTTTCTTGCTGAGTACCGGTTGATGATCGGGGAACCATTTGCGGATAAGTCGTTCTCTCATTGTTTTGCGATCCGAAGAACTTTGCATATATCTGAAAAGCTCGGAGTCAATCTCAGCTTTCGTATAACCCTCGCCTTGGAGCGTCCAGAAGGGCGTACTATCGAGATAGCGGAAGGGGTTGTCTGGTCTGTCTTTATCATCTGGCCCTTTTACGATTACAAAATAATCACTAAAGGTCTCTCTCAATGCGGGGTTGAGTTGAACGATGCCATCCGTGATGGTGCTGGACTCCACAAGGTCAACCACCGTCAAAAGTAGGCAGGGCTGGTGCGGCTTTCTGCCAGCTTTAACATTGAGATTATCGAACATCCGTAGGTAGTCTTCTAAATTGGACATTGTTCTTCACCAATCCGCTACGACAGCATGGGGGATTTGCACCTTCCCGAAGAGGGCAGGGAGCAGGTCCAGCAGGTCAATCTGGTGCAGGTATTGCAGCACGGACGTATTACAGATGACGGCAGGCATTGGTCATACCCCGTCGAAGCTCCTCGTCCGACAGGTCGAAGGTATCGACACTATAGTCCGCTAGCTTCATCAGAAATAACGGCTTGGGTACGCCGGCAAGCTGTGCTGCTGCGCCGGTGGATAGTCGGCCCATCTCATAGAGCTTGACCGCAATGAGAATCTTTGTCTCTCCGCGGAACTGTTCCAGCGACAGGCCGAGTGCCAACAGCACCTCATCGCCGCAGTCGATGGTTAGGGACCGTATCATCGTATGCTCCTGACTGATGCAGGAGAGCCTAGCAGGACGCGCCTTTCCGTGCCACGTATCATCATGGCTCTGAGCGACGACTGAGGTGGCTGGGCGGGCTGGGCAGGGGCCGGCCGGCCACAAACAGGACGGCCAGCGTTCCGCCCATCAGCAGCGCGTAGGCGGCCCAGACCGGGAGTCCCCAGGCCACCCCGCAGTATCCGGCCAGGCCGGCCAGCAGCATACAGGTCAGCGCGTATGGAGCCTGGGTCCAGACGTGGTCCAGCGGATCGCAGCCCGAGGCGGTGGCCGACAGGATCGTGGTATCGCTGATCGGCGAGCAGTGATCGCCAAAAATCGCGCCGTCAAGCACCGCGGCTGCGGTCAGCCACACAATCGGTCCTGCCGTCTGTCCATCGCTCAGGCTGTAGGCCAGCGGCACGGCCAGCGGCAGCACAATCCCCATCGTCCCCCAACTCGTGCCGGTGGCAAAGGCAATGCCCGCAGCCAGGCCGAAGGTGACCAGGGGTACGGACAGGGGCGAGACGCGCCCGCCGAGCAGGGCAGCCAGAAATACGTCGGTGTGCAACACGTCGGCAATACTCTTCATCGCCCAGGCCAGGATCAGAATCAGCACCGCCGGCCAGACCAGGGCGATGCCCCGGGTCCAGGCCGTGAGCCCCTCGGACAGAGTCAGGAAACGCTGCGACACGGCAAGGCCGAGGGCCAGACTCGTCCCGACCAGGGCGGCCATAAACAGGACCTGGCCCGAACCGGCGGCCGAGCCGCCGACCGCCCCAAAGGCGAGCCGCCACACCGTGGGGTCAAAAACGGAAAACGGCACACCGGCGGCCTCAATCGCCCCCGCCCCAAGCCACAGCATCCCGCCCACCGCGGCCACAACCAGGGCGGCCACGGGCCAGACCGCGTGGGACCACGGCGGCAGCCTGTGTGTGGCGGGCCGGGCGTCCTCAAGCGTCCGGCTGGTGAGCAGCCGGGCGCCGTCGCGCAGCACTTTGCCGTCCCGAAGCGCCCGCACCTCGGCCCGATACATCGGGCCAAAGTCGCGGCCCACGATCGCGTTGCACACCACGAACACGAGGGTGGTCAGGCAGTAGAAACGCAGCGGCAGCAGCAGCAGGAAGATGGCATAGCCGTCCAGCCCCAGATTCAGGTCGGCCGCAATATCGTTGAGCAGCCCGACCTCGTAGGCGATCCAGGTCGAGATCAACGCCAGCCCGGCAACCGGCGCGCTGGTCGAGTCAACCACATAGGCCAGTTTCTCGCGCGAAATCCGCCAGCGGTCGGTCATCGGCCGCATGGTCGTGCCGAGCACCACCGAGTTGGCATAGTCATCGAAGAAAAAGACCACCCCCGCCAGGGCAGTGCCGAGCCGGGTCGTCCGGCCACTCCTGGCCGCTCCAAACAGGGCCTGGACCAGCGCCTGGGCTGCTCCGCTGCGGCTCACGATCTGCACCATGCCGATCAGGGTCAGGGTAAAGGCCAGGATGGAGAGATTGAACCCGCTGCTCAGGTTGGCCCAGATAAACGTCTCAAAGCCTCGCGGCAGGGCAATCCACGGCAGCGGGCCGTAGGCCAAAAAGGCGCCCAACACAACGGCCGCGCCGAGCGAGACAAACAGGTGCTGGAAAAAGATCGCCAGCAGGATGGCCAGCAGGGGCGGCAGGACAGAGTACCACTGGCCGACGCCGGCTTCCGGGTCCGGTGCGGGCAGGGCGAGCAGCAGGCCACAGCTCAGCGCCCAGGCCACACCACAGCCTGTCCAGCGCCTGGGATCGGCAAACGGAGAGCGGGCCAACGTCATGGGCCGAGCATATCACACGCCAGAGATCGTGAGCGTACGATGCAGGAGAAGAGACAGCTCTCCGGTTTGAGTGGATTGTCAAAGCGGAGTTGACCGTATCGCATGACGGACATAAAACGGCCGCACTGGATCAAAGAAAAGGAACTCCTGAACCTCTCCCCCTGGTCGCCCAGCAGGTGTCCGCTGAAACCCGACACCAAGGAAGTGAACATGGCAGCATCACACCCCCCACACAACAACGAGGCCCTGTTCGCCACTGCCGTTGCGAAGACGAGGGCTCCCCTACTGCAAGCGCATCATCTGCCTGGGGATTTTTACACTTCGCCTCACACCTATAAATTGGAACAGGAGCGAATCTTTCAGGCCGACTGGCTGTGTGTTGGCAGGGTTGAGGAGTTAGCGCAGTCCGGGGACTATCTCACGCTGCGAGTAGGAGATGAACCAATTATAGTGTGCCGGGATGAGGAGAGATCAATCAATGCCTTCTACAACGTCTGCCGTCACCGGGGGACGGAGGTTGCCATCGGGCAGGGGAACACAAAAAGCTTCCAATGCCCCTATCACGCGTGGACCTACGACCTTAAAGGCCGGTTGAAAGGTGCGCCTTTTACGCAAGAAATCGAGAATTTCAAGCTGTCCGACTACGGCTTAGTTCCCCTGAAAGCGGACACCTGGGGTGGGTTCATTTTCATAAACTTTGACCCTGACAGCTGCGACTTGATGGAATTTTTAGGCGACTTCACCGAGACACTCGCCCCCTACCGACCCGAAGAATTGCGACTGGCGACCAAGTTTGTCCTGGAATACGAGTGTAACTGGAAAGCCACCGCCGAAAATCTGGTCGATATCTATCATCTTGCCGCGCTGCACGGCTCTTCCCTGGGTCCCCACCAGCCGGTTGAGGCGTACGAGTTTCGACTGACAACGGGGGGCTATAACGGTCTTTTCAAGGGAAACAGCCCTCTGACGCCCGACGGCAAGTCGCGCTTTGGCAACATGCCGTGGCTGTCGGGGCAGGCCCTCGAATACGGCTATACGAGCCATCAGCGTCCGAATATGAATTTCGGTTTGCGACAGGACAATATAAATTTTACGACAACATGGCCGCTGGGGGTCGAACGCAGCATGATCACATTCCATATGCTGCTGCCAAAACAGCACTTCAGCCTGCCCGACTTTAGACAGCGGGTGAAAGTCTATGAGGATTTTGTCACTCTGGTGTTGGAAGAAGACCGGAGCATGGTGCAATCTCTCCAGAAAGGCTTCAAGTCTCGCGCCTACCAGCCGGGCCCTATGTCCAAGTATGAGATTGCCGTACACCATGTGATGAACTACTACCTGGAGCGGACCTTTGCATGAGCCGCCCCATCCTCCACCTCATCCTCCACGTCCTCGTTCCCGGCGCGGTCGCCCGGCTGGCTTTTGCCGACCGCTGGCTGCGGGCCTGGCTGATCATGCTGCTGACCATGGTCATTGACCTCGACCATCTGCTGGCCACGCCGATCTACGACCCGGACCGGTGTGGCATCGGCTTTCATCCGCTCCACTCCGACGTGGCGATTGGCGTCTACTGCATCCTGGCGCTCATCCCGGCCTCACGGATCGTGGGAGTCGGCCTCTTGATCCATATGCTCCTCGACGGCATAGATTGTGTTTTCATGCCGTGATGGACAGCCGAGAGCAGCAGATTATTGACTCCTGGCAGGAACGCGCCCGCGCCTACCAGGAGCTGACCGAACGCTGGTCAATCTTTGGCCGGCTGGCCGAGCGTCTGATCGACCTGTTGCCGTCGCCGGTTGAGGGTCCGCTTATTGACCTGGCCGCAGGAGCCGGGCTGCTGAGCGCCCGTCTGCTGCACCGTCACCCGCAGGCCCAGGTCTATCTGGTCGAGCCGGCCGAGGCCATGCTGGAGCTGGCCGTCCGGCGCATCGGCCGCCGCAGCATCGGTCACGCCCGGGTGTCGGCCGCCGAACTGGATCGGGTGCCGATCCGAGCCGAGGCGGTGTTATGCAGCGCGGCCGTCCATCTTGTTGACGAGACGGAAGTCTTTCCCAGCGTTGCCCGGGTGCTCAAACCCGGCGGGCTGTTTATTTTCAACCTGTGGTGGCACTCGTGGGAGCCTACGGCGCATATCGACCCCGGCCCGCGCTGGCGCGCCCTGCTCGAACAGGCCATGGCTGAGCTGGGGGAAGCGGCCGCCCTGCCCGCCCCAAGCCAACCGCGCATACGGACCCGCCACGGCTTCAGCCGGGCCGGCCAACGGGCAGGCCTGGACATGCTGCACACCCAGACCGACACAGACCGCCTGCCGCTCGGCTTTTTTCTGGACTTTACGGCTATGGCACCGGATTTTCTGGCCGGCTTGTCCGAGTCCCGGCGGGCTGTGGTGTTGCGGACTGCGCGGGCGCGGGCAAACGCCGAGGTGCGCATTCAAACGACCCGCTTTGTGCTGCAAAAACGGGCCGCGCGCCTGTGATCGGAGAGAGCATGCAAACATCCGACGTATCTGAACTGACCCTGCGAACCGTCCTCCTCGGTCTGGTCTTGTCGGTCGTCATGGGCGCGGCCAACGTCTACCTGGGGCTGAGAGTCGGCATGACCGTCTCGGCTTCTATCCCGGCTGCGGTGCTGGCCATGCTGATCCTGCGGGTCGTGCTGCGTGGCGGGACGATTCTCGAAGCCAACCAGGCCCAGACGGCCGCCTCGGCCGGGGAGTCGCTGGCCGCCGGGATTATCTTTACCATGCCGGCCCTGGTTCTGATCGGGGTGTGGCAACGCTTCGACGTCGTCCTCACCACGCTCATCGCCCTGAGCGGCGGACTGCTGGGCGTCCTGCTGATGATTCCGCTCCGGCGTGTCTTTGTCGTGCCCCAGAATCCAACCCTGAAGTTTCCCGAAGGCGTGGCCTGTGCGGCCGTGCTGCGCGCCGGGCAGCGCGGCGCGGACGACGCCCGGGCGGTCATCCACGGCGCCGTGTTCGGCTTGGTCGGCAAGCTGCTGATCAGCTTTGTCGGTCTACTCAAGGGCAGCCTGGAGGGGGCGGTCGTGCTGGGCCAGCGCATCTTCTATGTGGGTGGGGACATTTCGGTCGCCCTGCTGGGAGTGGGCATGATTGTTCAGCTCAATATCGCCCTGCTCGTCTTCATCGGCGGCGCCCTGGGCTGGCTGGTCATCCTGCCAATTCTGGGCGCTTCTCCGCAGCTGCTCGACAGTCCGATTGAGGGCGCGTATGCGGTCTGGTCGAGTCAGGTCCGGTATGTCGGGGTTGGCGCCATGGTGGTCGGCGGCATCGCGGCCATCGCCCAGGTGCGCCACGGCCTGGTCGAGGCTCTGCGGGTGCTGTTCGGGACCGGCGGGCTCGCTCGGTCGCAGACCGATCAGCCGGAGGCGGCAAGCGAACGTGATCTCTCCTTCGGCGCTATCCTCGCGCTCGGCCTGGTGTGCGTCGCGCTGATCGGCGGGCTGTACACCGTCCTTACCGGCCAGCTCGGCGTCAGCCTGCTGACCACACTGATCATGCTGGTCATGGCCTTCTTCTTCACCGCAGTGGCGAGCTACATTGTGGGGCTGGTCGGCAACTCCAACAGTCCGGTTTCGGGCATGACGATTACCGCCGTGCTGTTTACCGGCGGGCTGCTGTTCGTGTTCGGCTTCAGCGGCACGACCGGCATGCTGGCGACCCTGGGGGTGGCGGCGATCGTGTGTTGTACGGCCTGCACAGCCGGTGATGTGTGTAATGACCTCAAGACGGGTCAGCTGGTGGGAGCCAGCCCGCGGCGCCAACAGCTCATGCAGATTGCCGGTGTGGCGGTCGCGGCGCTGGTCATGGCTCCCGTCTTGCAGCTGTTGCACGACTACACCCCGGGCGGTATCGGCGGCAAAGAGCTGGCCGCTCCCCAGGCCCAGCTGTTTGCCAGCCTGGCCCGCGGCTTTTTCGGTGACGGCCAGCTGCCGTGGCCGCTGGTCGGCCTGGGAGCCGGCCTGGGCGTCGGTATTCTGATCGTGGACCGGGCTTTGCAGCTGCGGGGTACGACCTTTCGGGCTCACCTGATGCCGATCGCCGTCGGCATGTATCTGCCGTTCGGGCTGTCGGTGCCGATTCTGGTCGGCGGGATTGTGGCCTTCCTGCTCACCACCGGGACGACCGAGCGGACCCGACCCGTTCAGCCCGGCGTCCTGCTGGCGTCCGGGGCCATCGCCGGTGAGGCCCTGATGGGAGTCGGGCTGGCCCTGCTGGCCAGCATCGGCATTCCCCGCCTATCGCTCGGGCTGCCGGACGGACTGATGACGCTCCTGACCTTCGGGGCGGTGGTGTTTACGCTGGCGTTCTTTTATCGGCGGGCGCGGCCCTCAGAATGATGAGGAAGAGCCCAAAGACGTAATAATGGATTCATGAGGGATTGCTCAGCTGTTTCATAATATGCTTGGCAAGACTTTCCTTGATTTCTCAATGGCGAGGAATGGGCTGAGAGACCCCCGTGTTCGGGTTGCGGTACCAGTCGTGCTTCCCACCGTGCCGCACGAGGATGCAGCCGAATCCTTGGAGCGTTCTAATCAGCGCGGTGCGCTTCACGCCAGCACCAATTCGTCTACCTTACGAATGCCGGTCAGCTCTCTACTTGTCAGGTCGGCATACAAGTCCCGCAGGTGGTCCTTGAGATCGTCCAAGGTTTCGCCCTGGGTCCAATAATCGGGGTAGTCTTGCAGGTAGCCAAGCCACGCCCCATCTTCTTCCCAGTACACAAATTTTGTTGTCTGCATAGGCGGCCGGCCTCCTTGGCGTCTGAATTCCAGGGCGGCGCTCCGATAGTGTGGGCACGCCCCAGAACGGTCTTTGTGCATTAGCCGGCTCAGGTCAGGCGGAATGCTGGACGACCTGGGTAGCAAAATCGGTCATTTCGGAGACGTTGGCCGCAATCGCCACCTGCTTCACCCCCAGCGCCTCCATGCTGCGGATGCGCTCCTGAATCTCCTCCGGCGTGCCGGTCAGGGTCGTCTCCTTGATCATCCGTTCGGTGACCAGCGACTCGTGCTCGGGTTTGAACTCGGCGCAATAGCCGGTGTACAGGTCCAGATGGCGGGTCTCGACCGGAGCGGTCGGCGTCCGGTAGGCGGCCTTAAAACCCATCAGCTCATCCCGGATGTCGCCCGGCAACTGGTAGGGGTCGGTCACCGACAGGGCAAAGATGTTGCACTCCGAGACGACCAGCGGCCCGACCGCACGCTGGAGGTCGGCCAGGCTCTCGCCGGGCTTGGTAAAGTGCAGGGCGGTGAGGACCAGGATGTACAAGTCCTCCAGGCGTTTGCCGGCCCGTTCGGCGCCGCGCCGGATATGGCTCAGGGTGTACTTGAGCAGACTGTCGCCGACCGTCCCGAACAGGATCACCCCGTCGCCGATTTCCCCGGCCAGCTCCAGCGTCTTGGGTCCGCTGCCGGCCACATACACCGGGATGGGATCGACCAGATTGATGAAGCCCTCGTCGGGATTGAGGAAGCGGATCATGCGCTGCCGCTCACCCTCCTGATACGGGACGGTCTCCCCGCGCAGCAGGCCGCGGCACACGTCGATATGGGTCCGCATCTCGGCCAGCCTGGCCGCCGGCATGCCCAGCGTCCGTCGCGAGGTGTTGCCGGTGCCGATGCCCAGAATGAGCCGGCCTGGGGCGAGCACATTCAGGGTCGCAAAGTTGCCGGCCGTGACCGGGGCGATACGCGAGCTGGGATTGGTGACGTTGGTGCCCAGCTTGATCGTCGTCGTGTTGGCCGCGCACAAGGCCATGCACTGGTAGACATCGGCCCAGACCATCTGCGAATCACCGAACCAGGCGTGGCTGAAGCCCTGGCTCTCGGCCAGCGCCACATGTTTGTAGCTCTCAACATGGGAGAGAAAAATCACTCCGAAATCCATTGTTGGCTCCTTCGTCTATAGTCTCTAGGATAAGGCTCCCCCGCACGAACTGCCCGCCCCGGCCGTGCAGCCGTAGCAATGCGAGCCGACCACAATGGCCCGGTGTTCCAGCGCCCGAACGAGATCGTCGGCCGACTGCTCCCCCAGGCGCAGGGGTGTGTCGTGGCCGAGGCGCAGGTCGAGCATCTGGTTGAAGTCGCAGTCGTACACAAAGCCGTCCCACGACACGCTGACCTGAGAGCGGCACATCAGGTCGTCCAGGGTGGCCGGGTTGAACGCCTCGACCAGCAGCTGCATATAGGCCTCGAGCTGGCCGTCGCGCTCCAGACTGTGGGCAAAGCGGGCAATCGGCATATTGGTGATGGTGTACAGCTGGTTGAAGACCAGACCGAAACGCGTGCCCAACTCGCGCGTGTAGTCTGCTTGCAGCTGGTGTTGCGGAGGAGGCAGATGGGGTCCGACCGGGTTGTAGACGAGGGTCAGCCTCAGCTCCGAGTCGTCCCGGCCGTAGCCCAGGGCGTTCAGCGTCCGCAGGGCCTGAATCGACTTGTCGTACACCCCCTGACCGCGCTGTTTGGTCACGTTCTCTTCGGAGTAGCACGGCAGGCTGGCGATGATTTCGACGCCCATCCGGGCCAGAAACTCGGCCAGGTCTTCCTGGCCGGGCTCGAACAGGACCGTCAGGTTACAGCGGTCAATGACCCGGCGTCCGACGTCGCGCAGGGTTTTGACCGCATACCGAAACGACGGGTTCAGCTCGGGTGCGCCGCCCGTAATATCGACCGTGTGCGCACCGGCCGCGCGAACCAGCTCCAGCGCCAGGTCGATTGTTGAACGATCCATGATCTCGGTTCGCTTGGGACCGGCGTCAACGTGACAGTGCAGGCAGGCCTGATTGCACAGCTTGCCCACATTGATCTGCACGCTCTCAATACGTGTCCGGCGCAGCTGGCCACCCGTCTGACACGCCCGTGAGGCAAAAGAAGGAATTGGGCTTGGCATACCGAAAATCATAGAGCAGTTCCCGGCTTTTGGGTAGTCGGGCTCAAAGCTCAGCGCCGCCGCGCTGTCCAGCTCCGCACTGTGTGTCCCAGCTCTTCCAGCACCTGCGCATCGGTGCGGCCCGAGCGCTTGAGCACGTGGAAAGAGTGGTCGCCGCCCTCGACGACGTGCAGGCTGGCCCGTCTTCCCAGGCGACGCAGCAGGGGGCGCAGCAGGGCCAGGTCGGCCAGCGTATCGCGCGTGCCCTGCAGGAAGAGCATCGGGGTATGGATGTCGGTCAGATGCTCGCCACGCTCGGCCGCCGGCCGGCCGGCGGCGTGGAGCGGAAAGCCGAAAAAGATCAGTCCCCGGACACCGGGCAGCGCTTCCTGGGCCATGGCCAGCGAGGTCATGCGGCCGCCCATCGACTTTCCGCCGGCGAACAGCGGCAGGTCGCCGGCCGCCTTGTTTGCCGCAGCGATGGCCGAGCGGACCGTTTCGAGCGAACCGGACCGGGGTTCGGACGCTTGCCGCCCTGCTCCATATACGGAAACTGATAGCGGAAGCTGGCAATGCCACACTGGGCGAGTTGGGCGGCGCTGGCCTGCATGAAGGCGTGGTGCATCCCGGCTCCAGCCCCGTGGGCGAATACGAGCAGACACCGCGCGGCCGGCGGACGAACCAGCACGGCAGACACCCGGCCCGCTTTTGGGCTGGCCAGGAATCGGAGTGAACGCGTGGTCGGGCGTGGAGATTGCGCCATTGGCGTAGAGTCCGCTCCTGTCAGATTGCCAGGGGTGTATCACTTGTGCTGATGGCATCTCAAGAGGCTCCAGGTGTCGCCCGCAGCCCTCGCTTTTCCTTGTTTCGGACACGTCCTCCTGCTATGCCGGCGACAATGAACGCCGAGGAACATAAGGAGGGAACCCCGATGACAGACTACAGCCGCTATGAGTGCATCACGATCGAAAAGGCCGATAAGCTGGCCATCCTGACCCTCAACCGCCCGGACTCGCTTAACGCCGTGAATCCCCAGCTCCACAACGAGCTTGAGCGCATCTGGCTCGATGTGGCCGACGACCCGGAGGTCAACGCCATTCTGCTGACCGGTGCCGGCAGAGCCTTTTGTGCCGGCGGCGATGTCAAGGGCATGGCCTCCAGATCGGACGGACAGAGCGGGCAGGCGAAACGCTTTCGCCTGAATCCGGCCGGCGGGAAACGGCTGATCCAGAACCTGCTGGAGGTCGAACAACCGATTATTGGCGCCATCAACGGCGATGCGGTCGGACTGGGGGCGACCATCGCCCTGTTCTGTGACGTTATTGTCGCCTCGGAGAAAGCCCGCTTTGGCGATCCGCACGCCCGGGTCGGTATTGTGGCCGGTGACGGCGGGGCGGTGATCTGGCCGCTGCTGATCGGTCCGGCGCGGGCCAAGGAGTTCCTCATGCGCGGGCATCTGGTCAACGGCAGCGAGGCGGCCAAGATGGGCCTGGTGAACTATGCCGTGCCGGCCGAGGAGGTCATGCCAAAGGCGCGAGCCCTGGCCCAAGAACTGGCCGACGGGCCGACCTGGGCTATCCGCTGGAGCAAACTCTCGGTGAACAAGTGGCTCAAAGATCAGGTCAACCTCATCCTCGATGCCTCGCTCGCCTATGAGATGATCACCATGACGACCGAAGATCACAAAGAGGCCACCCGCGCGTTTGTGGAGAAGCGCAAGCCGCAGTTCCAGGGCCGCTAGACCGTATCCCCTCAGTATATGGCTTCGAGCGTATAGCCGTGTTGGTGCAGGAGCCGCAACACGCCCTGCTCGCCCGGCAGGTGCAGGGCGCCAACGGCGATGAACGCCCCGCCGCCACGGATGAGGGCGTCCATGCGCTCCAGCAGGCGCGGATTGCGCTGGGCCAGCAGCCGCTGCATGAACCCGTCCACGACACGCTTGACCGCCGCATCGGTCGGACCGCTCTGCTGGCTGAGGCTGACCAGCCCGGCCAGATCGCGGGCCAGGTAGCGCTCAATCAGGCGGGGCAGTAGGGCGGACTGCTGAGTATAGCGGGTGACGCTATCGCGCAGCAGGATCACCTGCTCGGCAACAGGCGCGGTATCAAAAACCGCCACCTGCTCCTCGACCGTTTCCAGACCACAGGTGGACTTTCCCTGTTGCCGTGCGCGTTCGTGCAGGCGGAGGTCCAGGACCTGGCCCGTCGTTTGCCGTGGACCGCTCAACAGCATGACCACCGCCCAGGGTTTGAGGCGCAGCAGAGCCGGTTCGGGCACGCCGCGTTCCGCCATCACCGGCACGGTGGCGTCGAACAGCGTCTCGCCAAGCACGGCTCGCAGGCTTTGTCCCTGGGCTAAGACCATGCGCTGGGCCAGGACGGACGACGCCCGCGCATCGAGCACGAGTTCCATACAAAAATGCTCGCTCTCGTCAAAGGCGGCCTGCACTTCGGACGGGAGCCGGACAACGCGCGGGTCGGCGGAATGGATTGTGCCAAACACATAGCTCGGCCGGGGACTGCCGGTGCCGATCTTCCACAACAGGCCGCGGTCAAAATGCGCCCGGGTCGGCGCGGACTCCCCGGGCGGAGTCTGGGCCAAGGCCGGGCGGGTGAGCAGCAGGCACATCGCCGGAGCAAGAATCAACTGGCAGAACAGTCGCGTAGCGTCCTCCGCAGCAGACGGACCCACTGCTCAGGCTGTTTCGATCAGCTCGAGGGCGGTCTGGGGGGTGTCGGCCACCCGGTA
>JAGWBB010000035.1:50263-52935 GCA_021296095.1 Desulfurellaceae bacterium
GATCGGCTTGGCATGAAAGCCGAGTTGCTTCAGGGCCAGCACCTCGGAGACTTCCTCGATGGTGCCAAAGCCGCCGGGCAGCGCAATATAGGCATCGCCCAGCTCTTCCAGGCCCTGCTTGCGGGCACGCATATCGGTGACCACGTGCATCTCATGGCCGTCTTGCGCGTAGCCCCGGTCGAGAAAGTCCTTGAGGATGACCCCCGTGACCCGACCGCCCTCGGCCAGCGCGGCGCGGGCCAGCGCGCCCATCAGGCCGATATTGCCGCCGCCGTACACCAGGCGGTGACCGCGTTGGGCGATCAGCCGGCCCAACACTTCGGCTTCGGCGGTATACACCGGGGCCAGCTGCCGGCTCGAAGAGCAGTACACGGTCACGGCGAGCGGGCTGGGAGAAAGCGTCATGGCAGCATACTCTTTCCGAAGCGGTTGAACGCGAGAGGGGCTTAGCCAGACACCCCATCCATTGACGCCCAGTCAACGATCGGGGTCAGCCGGCGCTTGGCAATCACGCCCTTGGCGACCAGTCCCTGAAAGGTCTCAAAGGTTTTGGCGTGGTCTTGGATGTCGAGGACAAGGACTATTTTCGGCTCTTCGTTGGAGGCCCACGGGCCGCCTACCAGGCTCACCCCCTCGGGAAAACCCGTCGTCCCGTCGAGCACGCCCTTGAACATCGCCTTCACCTCACCGGTACGATCCGGATTCCAGTAAATTTCGTCGAGATACAGCGGCATACGATTTCCTCCTTATTGTTGTGGTCCGAACGCGCTTTCTCCCACGCGCGGCATACCATAGAGCGGAGCGGAGCAAAGGGCAAGCAGTCGGCCAGGAGCGCCGCTGTCCCGGGGATCGAGGCAGCCGCGTCTATCGGGCCGGGAGTGTCACTCTAGGTTTGATAGTCAAGGTATTATCCACCAGAACCGGTGCGCTTAATGGCGCGCTTGCCGGAAAGCACCTCGGACACCTTCACCCGGCTGCCGATGAACGGGATCAGGTCACGCGGCCGCAAGTTGCCCTGCTCCATACGGAACTCGATCGCGGCGAGCGGACTCGGATAGCCCATCGGTTCGTGCTTGCTCTCATACAGTTCAACCAGATCAACAAGGACATCGAGTTCGTCGAACTCCGGGCTGCCGGGCGTCGCATCCATCAACGCGTCGATCCGAGCCAGCGCGTCCTCATAATCCTGCTCGGTCCGAATCGGTTTGATCTCTCCAGTGGCCATCTCACACCTCCAGAACATTCACCCCGAACGTTTACAAGGTAGCAGGCATAGCCCGCCTCTGTCTCGGGTGGTGTCGGTGTGCTAGTGTCGGCCACGCAGGCGAGGAGGGCACGCTATGGCATTACCGCTGGCAGGAATTCGGGTGCTGGATATCGCCAGCATGCTGGCCGGCCCGTACGGCGCGACCATGCTCGGTGATATGGGCGCGGACGTAATCAAGATCGAGCCGCCGTACGGCGATGAGTCGCGGGCCATCGGGCCCAAAGTCGAAAACGACAGCGGCTTCTACCTCGGCATCAACCGCAATAAGCGTGGCATTGTGCTTGACCTGACCAAGCCCGATGGCAAGGCGCTGTATTTTCGGCTGGTCCGCACCGCCGACATCATTGTGGACAATCTGCGCCCCCAGGCCAAAGCCAAGCTGGGCATCTCCTACCAGGAAAACTGCGAGTACAATCCCAAAATTATCTGCATTACGGTCAGCGCCTTTGGCCAGGACGGTCCCTACGGCGGCCGGCCGGGCATTGACCCGCTGGCCCAGGCCCTGACCGGCTTCATGAGCGTGACCGGCGAGCGGGACGGCAAACCGCTCAAGGCCGGCCCGGCCATCGCCGACGCAACCTGTGCCAACCTCGTCGCCCTGTCGGCCATGGTCGGCCTGTGGGTGCGGGAACAACAGGGCATCGGCCAGCAGATTGAGCTGAGCCTGATGGACGGCCTGCTCCACGTTCAGCCGGCTCAGCTCGGCCAGTTTTTTCTCCAGGGCTATGTCCAGCCCAGGGTCGGCAACGCCAGCCCGTTTTTTGCCCCGTACGGGACCTTCACCTGCCAGGACGGCCGGGATATCCAGATTGCGTCGTTTAACACCAAATTCTTCCACAATGTCTGCCGCGCGCTCGACCGCCAGGAGCTGATCGACGATCCCCGCTTTGCCAGCAGCGAGAGTCGGCTGGAACACGAGGCAGCCCTGAACGCCGAGATTCAGGCCGCGTTTGGCCGGCACGACAGCGACGAGATGATGCGTCGCCTGGTCGAGGCGGACGTGATGGCCGCGCCGGTGAATACGTATGCCGAGACCTTTGCCGACCCGCAGGTGGTGCATAACCGGATGGCGGTCGAGGTCGAGCACGCCCGGGTCGGGAACATCAAGGTCGGCGGCATTCCGGCCAAGCTGAAAAAAACGCCCGGCGCGGTCCGCCTGGCCCCACCCACCCTGGGCCAGCACACGCGGGAAGTCCTGCGCGAGCTGGGCTATGAGGATGCGGAGCTGGAGCGCCTGTTGCAGCAGGGCGTGATCAAGTAGGAGGAAGTCGGCATGCCACGCGCAGCGGACGGGATTGTCGAGGCGCTCACAGACGCCAGGGTCAACACCATCTTCGGCATCCCCAGTATCCACAACATCAGTATCTATGACGCCCTGCGCCGCGAGCCGTCCATCCGCCATATT
>JAGWBB010000036.1:0-24211 GCA_021296095.1 Desulfurellaceae bacterium
CATGCGCGATATTGCCGCTGGCGAGGAGCTGACCCACGACTGGGCGATGACCGACGACGAGCCGGATGAAATGGAGTGCCGCTGCGGAGCGGTCAACTGCCGCAAAATCGTCACCGGCCAGGACTGGCGACGCAAGGACCTGCAGGAAAAATACGCTGGCTATATGTCGTGGTATCTGCTTGAGAAGATCGAGCGCGAGACGCCGGACGAGAACCGGGCGTGATGAAAGAGCGGGCCGGAGACGCCCCCTTGGAGCGTCTCTGATCTCCCCACCGACCGCTACGGCCGGACTTCGTAGTAGGCGTTGATGGGGTTGTTGAAGTCGTGCTGCTTGAAGCGGCTGAAGCCAACCTGGCCGACCATCCTGCGCGCCACCGGCTCGGTAAAGCCGAGCGTGCCCAGCCCCTCGCCATCGGGCTCGGACATGGCCGAGGACATGCAGCACAACACCGAAAAGCCGTAGAACATGGCAGCCAGGGGATTCTGCTCCAGGTTTTCTTCAAAGGTCGGCAGGCTGTGGATGTCGGCAATCAGCCACGTCCCGTCCGGCTTGATGGCCTGATAGATGGCCTGCATGACCGGGGTCGGATTGGCCATGTCGTGCAGGCAGTCGAAGGTCGAGATGAAGTCGAAGCTGTGGTCGTCGGGGATGGCATCCCCGTTGGCGTCGTGAAAGCTGACGTTCGACACTCCGGCCTGAGCCTTTTTCTCTTCGGCCCGGGCCAGGGCGTATTTGGAAATGTCATAGCCGTGAAAGTCCGACTTGGGGTAGGCCTTGGCCATCTCAATCAGGGCCACGCCCGAACCGCAGCCCACGTCTGCCGCTTTTGCACCGGCTTCAAGCTTGGACACGACGCCGTCGAGCTGGGGCAGGGCGCGGGGCACCAGATGCGCCCGGAACCACGGCGCGATCAGCCGCTCGACCCCCCGTGCGCCCTCAGGCCCGAAAGCGTCATACGGCAGACCCAGGCCGGTTTTGAACGATTCGGGCAGTTTTTCCAGGACCGCCATCTGCTGCGGCAGAGCGCAAAACCCACCTGCGGCAAAGGCCGGGCTATTCTCGTTGGCCAGGACCAGGGCGGCTTCCGGCGACAGCTCAAAGCGTCCCTGGCCCCGATATTCGAGCAGCTTGGCCGTGGCCTGGCCCTGTATCCACTCCCGAATCCAGCGCTCGTGCAGACCCGTCTTGTCGGCCAGCTCCTGACTCGTCATCGGCCCGGCGTCTTCCAGCGCCCGGTACAGCCCCATCCGGTCGCCCAGATACACCATGCCCGACATCACGGCGCCGCTCAGCAGGCCAAAAACGTTTTCGGCGATTTCCTGAACTTTCTCGCGGTCAATCTCTTGTTTGTATCCAGCCATAGTCTGCCTCCAGAAAGGGTGATCGTGATGTCCTTGCAGGTCTGATCTGTTGTCACGCTCACCCTTCGTGTCATTTCCCCTCAGGGTCCTCTCTATTTGACCTGCCGTCCGCCCTCTGTCAACGCACCGGCGACTTTCGTATACTTTCTCCATGGCGTTCTTCGAGGTCGTCGATCAGGTAGCCAGTCTGTTAGCCCAGCGTCAGCGGGTTTCCTACCGCTCGCTGCAGCGCGAGTTTGATCTGGATGACAGCGCCCTTGAAGCGCTCAAAGTCGAACTCATCAGCGCCCAAGGGGTGGCCAAGGATGAAAATGGTCTGGTGCTGGTCTGGTGCGATCGAGCGGACCAGGCAAGGCCGGACAACGGTCAGGGCCGGCCGGTCACGCCCGAGGCCGAGCGGCGCCAACTGACCGTCATGTTCTGCGATCTGGTGGGTTCGACCGCCCTGTCGGAGCAGCTCGACCCCGAAGACCTGCGCGAAGTCATCCGCGCCTACCAGGAACTGTGCGCCGGGGTCATCCAGCGTTTTGACGGCTATATCGCCCAATATCTGGGGGATGGCCTGCTGGTCTATTTTGGCTATCCGAGGGCGCACGAAGACGAACCTCTGCGGGCGGTATGGACCGGGCTGGGCATTGTAGAGGCCCTGCCGCAACTCACCTTTCCCCACCTGCCGTTTCCGCTTCGGGTCCGGATCGGTATCCATACCGGCCGGGTCGTGGTCGGCGAGGTCGGGGTTGAGGGGCGGGCCGAGCAGCTGGCAATCGGTGAGGCGCCCAATATTGCGGCGCGCTTGCAGACGCTGGCGGAACCCGACTCGGTGCTGATCAGCGCCACGACCTACCGCCTGGTGCAGCGCGTGTTTGACTGCCAGGATCGCGGCAGCCACAGCCTCAAAGGCATCTCCGCCGCGCTGCACGCCTACCGCGTGGTGGGTGAGCACCCCTCCCGAACGCGGTTCGCTTTCACTACTGACACCACGGGTTCGGGCCAGACGCCGGCCCTGGTCGGTCGTGACACGGCCGTCGCCTTCCTGCGCGAGCGCTGGGAGCGGACCACACGCGGGGCTGGGCAGCTCGTGCTGCTGAACGGCGTGGCGGGGATCGGGAAGTCACGCCTGGTCCAGGCCATGTCCCAGCAGCTCGAAGCTGACGAGGCGACCCGGATTACTGTGCGCTGCTCACCGTATGACCAGAACAGCGCGCTGGCACCGCTGATCGATCTCCTGGAAAGAGCCCTGGCGTTTGAGCCGTCCGACACCGGTCCGACCAAACTTGCCAAACTCGAACAGGCCCTGGCCCGCTACCGTTCTCCAGACGCCGAGACGCTGGCCCTGTTTGCCAACCTGCTGTCCCTGCCCCCGCCCGACTCTGTTCCAACCCCACGCCTCAGCCCACAGCGGCAGAAACAGAAAATCATTCAGGCCTTTGTCAGCTTCCTGCTCGAAGAGGCCGAACTTCAGCCGGTCTACTGTGTATGGGAAGATCTGCACTGGGCCGATCCCTCGACCCTCGAGTTCTTCAACGCCTATCTCAACCGTCTGCCACACAGTCGCACCCTGGTAGTTGGCGTCTTTCGCCCCGATTTCTCCCCGCCCTGGGAAGCCGGCCCATTTCTGCACACTCTCAGCCTGGACCGCCTCAGCCCGGCCCAGGTCGAAGAGTTGGCGCTGCACGTGTGCGACGGCAAGCCTCTCCCGCCCGCCGTTCTCCACCAGATTCGCAGTCGAACGGACGGCGTCCCCCTCTTTGTTGAAGAACTCACCAGGATGTACATCGAGTCCGGCATTGTCCAAGAGGCCGACGGCCACTACGAACTGACCGGTCCACTGCCCTCGCTCGGGATTCCGACTACCCTCCAGGATTCGCTTGAGGCACGGCTCGACCGACTCGCGGTCGGCAAAGAGACCGCTCAGCTGGGCGCCACCCTGGGTCGAGACTTCTCCTACGCCTTGATCCAGACCGTCTCCCCCCTGGCCGAAGACCGACTGCAAGAAGAACTCGCCTGCCTGGTCGATGCAGACCTGCTCGCGCACGACGGCTTCCCGCCCCAGGCCCACTACACCTTCCGCCAGACCCTGATCCAGGAGAGCGCCTATCAATCCCTGCTCAAGAGCAGGCGGCAAGCCTACCACCGCCAGATTGCCCTGGCCCTGGAAGACCGTTTTCCCGAGACCGTGCAGACCAAGCCCGAGCTGATCGCTCACCACTACACCGCAGCCGGGCTGGCCGAGCCGGCGATTTCGTACTGGCAGCGGGCCGGACAGCGCGCGACCGAGCGTTCCGCCAACGCCGAAGCTACCCGTCACCTGACGACGGGCCTGGAACTCCTCGACACGCTGCCCGACTCGGTCCGGCGTCGGCAGCAAGAGCTGAGCTTACAGATCGACCTGGGAACGCCGTTGACCGCCACCCGGGGCTATGCCGCTCCAGAAGTTGAAGCCCTGTATACGCGGGCGCTGGAGCTGTGTCGCGCCCTGGACGAAACGCCCCAGCTGTTTGTCGTCGTCTTTGGCCTGTGGCGATTTTATCTGGTGGCCGGCCGGCTGGACATTGCCCGCGAACTGGCCGAGCAATGTCGGCGTCAGGCCGAGAGCGTCGGGACGCCGGGGGCGCTGCTGACCGCCCACCTCAGCCTGGGCCTGACCTTGAACGCGTCGGGCGAACTGGCTGCGGCGCAAGAGCATCTGGAGCGCAGTCTGCGCTTCTACGATCCTGAGCGGCACCGGCCGGACCGGCCCGAGGGCGCGCATTTTGGCCAAGACCCACAGGTTCTGAGTCTTGCTTTCCTGGCAAATTTGCTGTGGTTGCGCGGCTACCCGGACCAGGCTCTGGCCCGAAGCCAGCAGGCCCGACAGGCCGCCCACAACCTGGCCCACCCGTTCAGTTCGGTCTTAGCCCTGGAATTTGTGGGAACAGTCCATCGCTTCCGGGGGGAATACGCGGCCGCCCACGAATACGCCCGCGCCCTTATCGACCTGGCCCAAGAACAGGGCTTTGCCTTTTGGGTCAGCCTCGGACAGCTCGCCCACGGCTGGGCGCTGACCGACCAAGGTCGCGTCGAAGAAGGCCTGGGCCTGGTTGAGCGGGCAATGGCCGCTCTGCATACCATAGGCCCACACCAGCAGCGCTCGTTTGTCTTTTGTCTGTGTGCGGAGGCGTATCGCAAAGGCGGCCAGCCGGCCCAGGGACTGGCCATCCTCGAACAGGCAATTACCCACACTGACCAGGCCGGCGAACGTTCGCAGCAGGCCGATTTATTCCGCCTCAAGGGCGAGCTGCTGTTGGAGCAGGCCACCCGAGACGGGCAGCTGGCGAACGGGCAACGCGTCGCTCCCCCGGCTCCCGTGGTCGAGGCTGAGGCGTGCTTTCAGCGGGCGATCAGCATTGCCCAGCGCGACGGAGCCAAGTCGCTTGAACTGCGCGCTGTCGTCAGCCTGAGCCGGCTGTGGAAAGACCAGGGTCGGGTGGAGGCTGCCCAGCGGCGGCTGGCCGCAATCTACGACTGGTTCAGCGAAGGCTTTGAGACGGCCGACCTGCGCCAAGCCAGAAACCTTCTGACACAGCTGGGACAGTAGTCGCATCGGCACGACGCGAGGCGCGGGTGAGACGAGTTGCCGGATGAGTCAGGACTTTTCGGCGCCTTTTGCCCGGCGGTTTCTGGTCTGCTATGCATGGGCCTGAGCAGGCCCGCCGATAAGGAGGACGCAGGATGTCCACGGAAAACTCGGACGGCTTTATCGCAGCACTGCGCGGCTATATGGCCCAGCAGGAAAAAGCGCCCCTGTACGGCGCCCATTTCTATGCCGGGGTGATGGCCGGCAGCCTGGACCGTCAGGCGCTCAAAAAATGGGCCATCCAGCACCACTATCGCACCGGACACCACATTCGGGCCTTTGGCGGGATTTTTCTGAACACGGGCTTGGGACCAATCGATCAAAAGATCCGACGCCATATTGTGGAGAACCTGATTGACGAGGAGACGGCGATGGGCCGTGGCGACGACGCGCACTGGCGGCTGGCCCGGCGGCTGGCCGAAGCCCTGGGCGCCAGCGCGGCAGAGCTGTCCCATCCCCAGGTCGCCCGGGCCGCCCTCGAGTATGTCGAGTGGGTCATTGAACTCGGGCGCCGGGAGTACGGCTTGGTGACCCTGGCGGCCATGTCGATCGGTGGAGAAAGCCGCCGGGAGAACTCCACCGCCCGGCTCGTGCAGGGCCTGACCGAGCACTACGGCCTGAGTCGCCACGACCTGGAGTTTTTCTACGCCCACATGGGCGAGGCCGAGGCCCACGGCGAGCCGGTCTACGAGTTGGTGCGGGAGTACGCCACCACCGCCCAGCGCCAGGAGAAAATCCGGACCGCGCTGGCAAACTGGTGCGAGAAGTTTCGGGCTGCCCAGGAAGGTATTCTGCGGGTGGCGATGGGAGAGGAAGACGGCGTGGCCGCCGCCTAGACCTAACTGTCAGGAGAGATCGCGTATGGACTACGGTATTGTTCTGCCCCATTTTACGGCGTTTGCAAGCGAAGACCCGGCCCACAGAATCGCCACCGCAGCCGAGGCGGCCGAGGCGCTGGGCTACAGCACAATCTGGGTGGCCGACCACCTGGTGTTTCCGGCCAAGATGGAGGGCGGCTATGCCTTTAACCCGGACGACCCGTTTCTTGAGCCGCTGAGCGTGCTGGCCGCCCTGTCGCTCAAAACGACCCGGATCAAGCTGGGTACCGCAGTCCTCATCCTGCCCTATCGCCATCCGCTGGCCACGGCCAAAACCCTGGCCACGATTGACGTGCTGTCCGGCGGACGCACGGTCGTCGGGGTGGGCGCCGGCTGGCTGGAGCAGGAGTTTGACGCCCTGGGGGTGTCGATCAAGGAACGCGGCAGCCGCACCGACGAGACGATTGATATTATGAAAGCGGCCTGGACCCAGCCGGTGGTCAACTTCAGCGGCAAACACTTTGAGATTGCCGATATCAAATGCCTGCCCCAACCGGTCCAGACGCCACGGCCACCGGTGCTGATCGGCGGCATGACAAAGGGCGCTCTGCGACGGGTGGCCCGCCGCGGCGACGGCTGGATCGCCATGGGTAATAGCCCGGAGGCGCTTGAGGCGCCGCTGGAGACCCTGGCTGAGCTGACCGAGCAGGCTGGCCGCAGCATGGCCGACCTCCAGCTGTGCATGCTGCCCCTGGCGGCGCCCAGCCTCGATCAGCTTTTGGACGATCTGCCCGGCTACGAGAAACTCGGGCTCCAGCATGTCTACCTGTCCTTCCGGGCCTGGACGAACGACTTCTCCGAGCTGATGCGCCTGATGGAGCGCTTTGCCCGCGAGGCGGGGCTCGGCAGCTGAGGGCGGGAGGACGCGCCATGGATGGCCAAGCCAACGGCAAAATCTGGCACACCGATTATCCTGAACTCGGCACCGGGCCTATTCCAATCGAACCCTGCGTGTCACCCGCCTACTTTGCCCAGGAGCGCGAAAAAATTTTCAAGCGCTTCTGGCTGAACGTCGGACGGCTCGAGCAGCTCCCACAGCCCGGGGACTATTTTGTCAAAGACCTTCCGGTGTGTCAGACCTCGGTCCTGGTCGTGCGCGGTCGGGACGGTCGTGTGCGGGCCTTTCACAACATGTGCTCCCACCGCGGCAACAAGCTCGTCTGGGACCGGGGCGGTCGCTGCCAGGCGCTGACCTGCAAGTTTCACGGCTGGTCATACGGGCTGGACGGCGGGCTGCGCTTTGTGCCGGACGAAGCCAACTTTTTTGGGCTGGAGAAAAACCGACTCGGCCTGAGCCCGATTGCGAGCGAGAGCTGGGAAGGCTTTCTCTTCGTCAATCTGAGCCCCCAGCCGCACGAAAGCCTGTCACAACAGTTGGGCGAGCTGGGCGCCGGTCTGACAGGCTACCCGTTTGACAAGCTGCGCACGTGTTTTGCCTGGACGACCGAGATCAAGGCCAACTGGAAGGTCATCAAAGACGCCTTTCACGAAGCCTACCACGTACCGTTCATCCACCGACGCTCGCTGCCCGACTCGTTTACCAGCAGAGACAACCCGTATGCCCACGCCTTTGCCTTTCAGCTCTATAAGCGCAACCACCGCATGTCGGTGTTCGGCAACCCCGAGCACAAGCCGTCAGCGGTCGAGCTGCTGGCCCATCGCTTCGGCTCGTCCATCGTCAACCGCGACTGGGACATGGAGCGGCTGCCGCCGGGCGTGAACCCGACCCGCAGCCGCTTCTGGGCTTTTGACGCCAATATGCTCTTTCCGAACTTCGATGTGTTCGTGTTCGACGGGACCTACCTGACCCATCAGTTCTGGCCGCTGGCGGCAGACCGGACGCTGTGGGAAGTCCGCACCTATTTCCCCCAGGCCGACAACGCGGCCCAGCGTTTCAGCCAGGAGTACAGCAAGGTGTTGCTGCGCGATGCGCTGCTCGAAGACGCCAGCACCCTGGAAGCCACCCAGTCGATGCTGGCCTCAGGCGCAAAGACCCACTTTGTCCTGCAAGACCAAGAGCTGCTCGTCCGTCACGCCCACACCGTTATCGAAGAGATTGTCGGGTTTTATGCAGACTAGAAAGAGACCATACATGGCCGAAACCGTCAAAAACGTATCCGCCTCGTATTTCAAAGCCCATTGTCTGGCTATCCTTGACGAAGTCGCCAAGACGGGTCTGCCGCTTATCGTCACCAAACGAGGGAAACCGCTCGCCAAACTTGTTCCGCTCGATTCTGCCGAGCCTCCGAACCTGCTCGGCAGTGTACGCTACAAACGCGAGCAAGACTTGCTGTCTCCCGTTAGCGAGTCCTGGGAAGTCGAGCAGTGATTGTCCTCGACACCCACGCCTGGATTTGGTGGGTGAGTGATCCGGCTAAGCTGTCTCAAAAAGCACAGACTACAATCACCGACGCAACGACGATAGGCATCTGCCCGATCAGCTGCTGGGAAATTGCCACAAAGGTTGCGCAGGGCAAGCTGACGCTTGACCGAGAGGTTCGTGTCTGGATGCGGCAAGCTTTGGCCCGTCCCGGTGTGACGCTTGTGACGCTGTCTGCCGATATCGCTATCACGGCCGGGCAACTCGGCCAGCACGGCTTTCACGGAGACCCTGCTGACCGACTGATTGTGTCGAGCGCTCTGCAGCACGGGGCTGAATTAGTCACCAAAGATAGACATATCCGAGCATTTCCGCTCATCCGAACAGTCTGGTGACACTCTGGGTTATTTGAACAAGAGCAGGCCCAGCAGGGCGACCGCGAAATAGGCGGCAATTACCGCCGCTCCGCCATAGTCCTGGGCCAGCCGCTGGCCAAAGAAGAGACTCAGCAAGGCCAGGGTGGCAACAATAATGCCCCACACCGCCAGGCCACCGCCCAGGCCGAACAGGACTTGCACAGCCCCGATGGCGCACAGGATCCCGGCCGCCGACTCGACGACCGTGATCGCCCAGAACATCGGCGTCACCGTTCCGGCCAGGGGACTCTTGGAAAAATGGCCGGTCAGAAACTCGAGGTTGCCCGCACTGTCCATCCACTTATCGGCTGCGGATTGCAGAAAAGCCACGGCAAAAAACGCGGTGACGGCGAACTGTCCAAACCACACGGGATCCATGCTGTCCTCCTTTTTCTCCTCTTTCTCCTCAGAACCGGCTCAGCCGTGTCAGCACCTCAGACAGGCAAGCCTCATACGCGCCGGCCTCGGGATAGCCCGGCGCCGGGGCGATGCCCTGGGCCTGCTTGGCACACTCGAAATTGAACACCCGCAGCAACCACAGCACCTCATACAACGCAAAGGCCAAAGACTCAACGATGGCCCGCCCGGCGTCGCCGTAGCCCTCGACAAAAGCCCCGAACAGCGTCGCCTGGGGGGACAGCAGACCGGCGGTGTTCTTGGCCGTCCAGTACTTCATCTTCACAAAGTCCAGGGCTGGCGCGTCAACCACGGCGTTGTCCCAGTCGATGATGGCGGTCAGCCGGCCGTCCGCAGTCAGGATATTGCCGGGCGAAAAATCGTTATGCACCAGGCACGGCCTCACCTCCAGGGTGTCGGGCAGACGCAGCCCGGCCGCAGCCTCGGCAAGCCTTGCCGGCAGGTGGCGGCGGGCGGCGTCGAGTTCTTTGCCGAGGGCCTGAGGAAAGCGTTCGGCCCAGGCCAGCGGCTTCTTTCCAACAGACGGAAAATCGGCATACCAGGCCTCAAATCGAACGGTGTGAATCTGGGCCAGGGCTCGGCCGGCGGCACGGTACAGGTGTGGGGCCGGCGTGTCCCAGAGGGGCGCGCCGTCTACCCAGTCGTATACACAGTAGGGGTGGGCCAGGATCTGCCGGGTCCAGTCGTAGTAGCGCAGCCGGGGCAGAACGGCTGTCGCGCTGTCAAGTGCGCCGCACCGGGCGGTCAACAGGCTGTCGAACAGCCGGACGATGGCAGCGTCGGTAGGCGGCCGCGCACCGGGCTTGAGCAGTGCGGCGACAAGAGCCTCTTTGACCAGGTCCGGCTCGTAGCGGTAGACCTGCTCCTGGGTCCGAAGCCGCAGCCCGTACAGCCGACCTTGACACTCGACCTTGACAATCGTGTTGATATTGCCGGACAGGACGGCGTGGACGTGCAGGGGCGGCCGTCCCGACAGTTGGGCAAAGACGCGCTCCAGCTGCCGGCTGGAAAAGGGCCGGGCTGCGGACGCATCGACCATCAGCGCACCGCAGCCAGCACCAGAGCCGAGTCGTAGTGCTGCTGCTCAATGTCACGCTGGACGACCGCGCTGAAGTGGTCCAAGCGCGCGGCGTCGAGTCCGCACGCGTGTGGATGAAGCGTTTCGAGTTGCGCCATAGCCCGTCCCTCCTTAAGTCTGTTCCGGCCGGTGTCTCAGTCGTGCGGCCGGCTGGCGATCGACGAAGACAGCAGCCCGCCGTCCACCAGCAGGGTTTGTCCCCGAATAAAGTCGGCGTCTTCAGAGCACAGAAAGGCCGTCACCGCAGCGATGTCTTCGGGCCGCCCTACCCGGCCGGCCGCCGTATTGGGGATCACATCGCGTTCGTACTCGGCGTAGGCCGCGTCCCCGCCGGCATACATCTTCGACGAGTCGGTTTCGATCAGGCCGGGATTGATGCCGTTGACCGCGATACCGTGGGGCCCGAGTTCGTGGGCCAGATACATGGTCATGTTTTCCAGGGCGGCCTTGGCCGCGCCGAGCAGCCCGTGTCCGGACAGCATACGCAGGGAGTCAATGCCCGAGACGGTCACGATCCTGGCCGCCCGACCGCGCATCAGCGGCACGGCCTCCTGGACCGCCAGCAGCGAGCCGCTGATCGTCAACCCGAACGTCCGCATCACATTGTGTTCTTTTTGCTGGAGCAGGGGTCGAAAGGCCGTGGCGGCGGCGCTGACGACCAGGATGTCGAGATGCCCATAGCGCTCCTTGACCTGTCGGAACATGGCCCGCACAGCCTCGCCGTCGCTCATGTCGGCCTGCACCGCCAGTGCCTGTGAGCCGAGCCGCTCGATTGCCTCAACCACCGCCTGAGCCTGCTCGGTGTTGCGGCGGTAATTGACCACAATCCGGGCGCCTTCCTCGGCCAGCCGCAGGGCGATCGCCCGGCCGATGCCGCGCGACGAGCCGCTGATCAGGGCGACCTTGTCTGTAAAGCGCATACGCCCTCCTCAGCCGGCCATGGTCAGGCCGCCGCTCACCGACAAGACCTGGCCGGTCACGAAGTCGGCGTCCGGCGAGGCAAAAAAGGCCACCGCGTTGGCGATCTCCTCGGGCTGGCCCAGGCGTCGGAAGGGCACCGCCCGGGTCATGGCCTCGATCACCCGCGCGCCGCGCTCACCCGCGGTGACCTGCTGGAGCAGCGCCGTGTCGGTCGGGCCGGGGCAGACGACGTTGACGTTGACCTGCGAGCGGGCCAGCTCGCGGGCCAGGGTTTTGGAAAAGCCGATAATGCCGGCCTTACACGCCGAGTAGACGGCCTCGCCGGTCGAGCCGACCCGTCCGGCGTCCGAGCTGATCGAGATGATCTTGCCCTGCTTGCGCTCCATCATCTGCGGCGCAACCGTATGACAGAAGTTGATCGGGCCGCGCAGATTAATCGCAATGACCTTGTCCCAGGTCTCGGGGCTGCTCTCGACAAACGGTTCGATTTTGTCCCAGCCGGCATTGTTGACCAGAATGTCGATCTGTCCCCAGCTGTCGGTGACGTGTTGGACACAGGCCCGAACCTGGTCGAGTTGGGTCACGTCGGTGGGCACGGCCTGAGCCTGGCCGCCTGCGGCGGTGATCTCCGTGGCGGTCTGCCGGGCCTCGTCCTCCAGGATATCGGCAATCGCCACCCGGGCGCCTTCTTCGGCCAGTCGGCGGCTGATCGCCCGGCCAATGCCCCGGCTGCCGCCCGTTACCAGGGCGACTTTGTCTGTGATGCGCATCTCTTCCTCCACGGCTTCATGAAAAAGCGGCACCATCCTACCGCAAGGGTTGCTCTATCAGCAATGCACCCCGGACAGATCTTCTTTGCCTACCTTGCTTTTCCCTCCTTGAGCAGGTACTCAGAACGTGGTTTCATGCCGAGGCAGCGAGAGAACTCTCTGCCTAATAGGGATACAGGCAGGGGCAGCGACGTTATGGATGTAGCGCAAGTCCTGGGCTATGAAGGTTCTCCAAACTTTCTTTCGAAGGATGAGGATTTTCCCCACTCCCAGCTAGGATATGTTCTCCGTAAGGCCAGAGAAGAGTGCGGCTTGCAAGGAGTCTATGTTCTCGGGAATGAGACTGGCAATATGCCGACCATCCCCATTGTCTATTTTTGCAAATCCTCTTCGGAATCCGAAGCAGCTCAGATTCACCGACGGATCTGGAACCAGGGACTTGTCCCCTTCGTCTTGGTCCAGACCCCTCAGTGCATCAGACTCTACTCTGGTTTCCACTACAGCCCCCCTGCTGCTGAACAGCAAGAGGAGGGCGTACTCAAAGCAGCCGTTGCCTTCAACAAAGTATCCGATCAGTTAGCTGCTTTTACGGCCCAAGCCATCGATGACGGAACACTCTGGCAAGAATGGGGAGAGCAGATCAATCCCAAAAACCGTGTGGACTGGCGTTTATTAGAAGAGCTAAAAAAGCTCGACGATCATTTGCAAAAACAAGGAGTGGGACAGAATATTTCTCACGCTTTGATTGGAAAGTTTGTGTACTTCCGTTATCTTCGAGATCGAAATATTCTCTCGGATAGGAAGTTAGACAAGTGGCGTATCCCTCCAAAGTCCGTTTTCAGCAGACATGCCACTCGGAAAGGCTTTCTGGCTCTGAACAAGGAGATACAGAAGTGGTTAAATGGCTCAATTTTTCTTCTCGAATCTGACGCATTAGACGACATCTCACCGTCGCTTCTCCAACAAGTCGCTGGGATCTTCTGTGGCGATACGGTAGAGGGCCAACTCCATCTCGATTTTCAGCCTTACGACTTTTCTTTTATCCCTATCGAAACACTTTCCGTGATCTATGAACAGTTTCTTCATCTCCCCGTATATGGGCAAAACGTGACGCGAGGTCGAGAATCTGGTGCCTATTACACACCTCTCCCCTTAGTCGATTTTATACAATCAGAATTGGAGCAGAGACATCCGTTGACGCAGAGCATGAAAGTTCTGGATCCCTCCTGTGGTTCTGGAGCCTTCCTTGTGCAGTGCTATCGCCAACTGATTGAGAAACGGCGATATCAAGAGCAGAGGCAACTCCGTCCCAAAGAATTACGGGACATCCTCACGTCACAGATCTATGGAGTAGATCGGGATGGCGATGCTTGTCATATTGCCGAGATGAGTCTGATCCTCACTTTGCTGGACTATGTCACCCCGCCAGATCTAGAGAGTACCTCCTTCCAATTACCCAACCTTCGGAACGCCAACATCTTCAAAGCCGATTTTTTCGCTCCGGACTCTTTATGGGAAGAAGTGGCTGCAACAAAGAAATTTGACTGGATTATCGGTAATCCTCCCTGGATCAGTTTAAGTAGCCAGCGCGTTAGAGAAGAGGACCGTCCGGTCTGGGAATGGATGCGGGAGAATTATCAAGAAGCACCTACAGGAGGGAATCAAGTAGCAGAGGCGTTTGTCTGGAAAGTTTTACCTTATCTTGAGAAGAATGGGATAGCAGGTCTGGTGTTGCCTGCGATGACCCTATTCAAGAAAGAATCGGCCTCTTTTAGAAAGCAGTTCTTCACCAAGGTGCAGGCCTGGTGCGTAGCAAATTTCTCGAATCTCTCAGAAGTGCTTTTCGCCGGCCGATCGCGTCGCCCATGCCTTACTCTTTTTTTCCAGCGGAAAGAGAATCAGCTCGATACGGACTGGGCCGAATCGATCCTCACGTATTCCCCTTTCGTCATCAACCAAGAGGCCAATCGTCCTAATAGACCGGAAAAGAGGAAAGATACCTGGACGATTACAATCAATGCAGCAGAGGTCCAAGAAGTATCCCTGGATAGAGCAGCGACAGGAGCTACGCTCCCTTGGAAAATTGCGATGTGGGGAAGCTTCCGGGATGGTAAATTATTGGAGAGGATAGAGCGAAAATTTCCTATATTCAGTGACTTCGCAAAGGTTCATGGTTTACACGCCCATCAGGGTCTGGAGCTTCGAGAAGGACCAGAACAATCCCGGGAACCTCTAGAAGTACGGCCAGAATTAGAAGGCAAAAAACGGGCCGATTTCACAAAACTCGGACGGATCGGACGGATCTTTGTTTTTCCAGACTCGGCCGTCCACATTATTCCTAAAGAACTCACCTATGTTCGTAAGGGAAGAGCGGACTTGCCCATGCGCGTCTCTACTCCACCCCATATTCTGCTAGATGTAGGAAGACGTTTTGCCATTTATTCCGACGAGTTTCTCGCTGTTCCCGCTCGTCAGATAGGTATCGCAGCTCAGCCGGGAAAAGAATCTTTGCTCAAGGCGCTCTCTCTTTATCTGAGTTCAGACTTTGTCGTCTATCAGCAATTCTTTACGTCAAGCCAGTGGGGAATCGACACGGATATTGCAACCCTAGACTCCCTGAAGTCTTTGCCTGTTCCTTTGGAAAGGCTCTCTGTAAAGGAAATCCGAGAGTGGGCAGCTTTGAGGGACGCCCTGGCAAAAATATCACCAGCTTCCTTAGAGTCTGAGCTGGAAGAACAAATGGCCTCGAACACGGAACAGGCCCTCACAGACAAAATGGTAGAGCTGAATGAAAGGGTTTTCCAACTCCTTGGGCTGCGAGAAGATGAGAGAATTCTTGTTCAAGATTTTGTTACAACAAATATGCAATGCGTCCAAGGAAAAGTAGCAAAAGCAGCTCTCAATCCACCCTCGAAATCTTTGATGAAGTCATATTTACAACTCCTAAAGAAAGAGCTAGATACGTTCATCGCTGGACAGACAGATGCCCGCCATGAAATTACTGCGTTTCATGACGCGCGTTCCACGATGATCGCTGTCAAGCTAGCTCCACCTAATGCAACGCAACATATAATCCTAAAATATGCCAATGAAGAAATGACCCGCGAATGGACTCGTATCCGTGAACATCTATACCGGCGTCACAGTCAATGGGTTTATTTTAACAGAAATCTTCGGATCTATGACAACGATACGACATATTGTTTCAAACCGATGCATACTCTCCAGTGGACGCGGCGTCAGGCCCTTCTTGATGCTGGCGAAGTCATAGCTGAGACGTTGGTGGCAGAAGAAAACTCATAGAAATGGTAACTGGAAGAGAACGTCAGAATTTATATCGAAGAAGTCTCAGAGAACACGCACACGAGCTTATCACATTAGGTTATCAAGAGCTTTGCGTCGAAAATTTTACAAATAGTGAAGAACCAGAAATCACAAGAAGACTCGTCCGAGCGATGAGAGAAATGACGGAGCGAGACTCTTCCCCTCCCTGGATGGAGCAGTACTCGATACAGCCCGAATCTACTCTAGACGTTCTAGGGAAACGTGCAAAAGAGCTCCCCCGCGTTGATATAGAAGTAGAGCGAGTAGCTCATGGTATCCGTCCTCGTTTTCGTTTCGAGGCCAAAAGGCTGGACGAAAATCATAAAGTAGGATTATACCTTGGTAAGGACGGCCTGGGGTGTTTCACGTCAGGCAAGTATCCACTGACACACCCTGAAGCCGGGATGCTGGGGTATGTTCAAAGCCAAGATGAGGTGGCTTGGGCAGAAAAAATTGAGAAGGCTCTCAGAAGATCTCCCGCCAAGTATTCTGTAACTAACGATGGACAATGGAGACAGCATTCCATCACATCCCGATCCGAGTATACGTATTGCAGCAAACATAGCTGTTCAGCTCGAAAAGAAGATATCACCGTCTTCCATACCCTACTTCGATTCTGTACATGATCGATCTCCGGTCAACGAAGCTCTGCCCCAGACCGAACGTCACGCGTTCTCCCCCGAGCGTCAACTCACAGTCCCACCTGAGCACTTCGTATAGGTCTGTCGCAGTGACGATATTAGGCAGCGTCGGTATTACGAGCGGTGGAGGCGTGAATCGTAATGGTATCGGCGTGATCACTTCCTTCACCCCCAAGAAAGGGGCGCTCAAGCAGTATTTTGGAATCGGGAGTGCCAGGAAAGGCACGGTCGATGTCATGTGGCCCGGTGGAGGTGGAGGACGTAATCGGCTCTACGAAGATAACGTCCTCGCGTTAATCAAATCCTGTAGAATGCCGCCGCATTGGTCCCCAGGATTTTGTCCAGCGAGGCGGCCGGCAGGTCTGACAGCAGGCCGCGCATGGTCTGGATGGGCTGGGTAAAGCCTTCGGCGTGCGGGTAGTCCGAGCCGACAAAGAATTTCTCGTCGCCCACAAACTGGACAATGAATGGCAGCAGCTTTTCGCTCGGGTCGGCATTGATCCAGATATTGCGGGCAAAATACTCCCGGATTGGCCGCTTCATCTGCGAGGTGTGGCGCATATACTGATAGCGGTAGTCAAAGCGCTCAATCCACTCGCCGACCCAGCTGCCCATCGACTCGACGGTCGCTACCCGCAGCTCGGGGAAGCGCTCAAACACCCCGTCGTACACCATTGTGCTGAGCGACATGCGCGGGTCTTGGATCACGTTCATCGAGATGAACATGAAGCCGGGATTGCGGTGTTTATACCAGGCGCTGCCCAGGTATTCCTTGTTGCCGGCGGGATGAATAGTCACCGCGACATTCGCGTCCCGGGCGGCCGCCCAAATCGGGTCATAGTCCGCATGGCCAAAGCTTTTACCCGCCACCGGCGCCGAGCCGAGCATGATCGAATGGGCGCCCAGCTTGGCCACCCGCTGAACCTCGTCGACGGCCAGGGCGGGATCGCGGAGCGAGATATGGGCCGACGGAAAGAGACGGTCCAGACGGCCTGCACACACCTCAAACGCCCAGGTGTTGTAGGCCCGGCACAGCGCTGCGGCCAGCCCGGGATCTTGCACTTCACCCTCCCACAACAGCCCAAGGGTCGGAAACAGAACTTGGTAGTCAATGCCCTCGGCATCGAGAAACTGGACCCGTTTGTCCATGTTCTGCCAGTCGCCGCCGCTCATCAGCGAACGGTCAAACTCGTTGAGCGCGCTGCCGTCTTCCTTCTGCCCATAGCCGACGATGATGCTGAGCATTTCGTCGATATCCCGGCTGCCGAGCCGCATGGGTCGGCCATCGACCAGCATGCGCTGTTTGCCGCTGGCCGGGTCGCGTTCCACGCGCATGGCCCGCTCCCGGAAGGCCGGGTCAATATAGCGTGGGTAGACATCAAGCGGTTCAATAAAGTGGCTATCGCCGTCAACAACTTTCATCTGGTCTCCTTCTTGGGCTGGTGGGCGTGTCTTGCGCCACCCGGCTGTTGGTGCGGCTGGGGTGGGAGGGCGCGACGCTCAGCACTGCCCCGGAGGCGTGCGGGAGGGGAGCGTCAATCGACTTCATGCAGGCGACCGGTCTCCACGTCGTAGACAAAACCGCGTATCTGGTCCTTCACCGGCACGAAGGGGCTGGCCATGATCCGACGTATGGATTGACGCACGTCCTCCTCAAGGTCTGGGAAGGCTTCGAGCGCAAAGGCGGGCCGTAAGCCGGTGTCGGCCTCGATCTCGGCCTTCACCTCGTCGTCGCGAAAGCTCAGCATCCCGCACCCGGTGTGATGAATGAGCATGATCTCTCTGGTTCCCAGCAAACGCTGTGAAATGACCAGAGAGCGCAGCACATCGTCGGTCACGACCCCGCCCGCGTTGCGTATAACGTGGGCATCACCCTCCTCGAGGCCCAACAGGCGGCCGGTCTCGATACGGGCATCCATACAGGTAACGATCACGGTCTGCTTGCCGGGCCGGACTGGCACCTCGCCTTTCTGAAACTGCTCGGCATAGCGGGCATTATTCGCCAGGAACGCATCGGTCGATGACATGAAACAACTCCTCAAGAACTGGCCACCCCTGCTGGGGGTATGCGTCTGGTCTACAAAGCGGCACCCAGGAAAGCAAGAGGCATAGCGGGGACGCGCCGATTCGGCCGTGCGTGAGCGGACAGCAGCAATCGCGCACCGCAAACCGCCCCGCCCCTTGGTCTGGCCCGGTTTCGTTGCTAGCCTCGGCTCAGCTTGCGTACCCCTCTCCATCCCTCAAGGTCCCAGCCGTCTGCGGCGCGCTGGGGCGCGGAACAGTGGACCCTGGTGGCCACGATTCTGGGCTCCGGCATGGTGTTTGTCGACGGCAGCGTGGTGAATATCGCCCTGCCGGTCGTGCAGCGAGAGCTTCAGGCGACGCTCAGCCAGGCCCAGTGGGTGGTGGAGGCGTATGTCCTGTTTCTGGCCTCACTGCTGCTGGTCGGCGGTGCGCTGAGTGACCGGTTGGGACGCCGACCGAGCTTTGCCGCCGGGATCGGCGTGTTCACGCTGGCGTCCCTGGGGTGTGGTCTGGCGCCCGACATCCAGACCCTGATCGCCGCCCGGGTCGGGCAAGGCGTGGGCGGCGCCCTGCTGGTCCCGAACAGCCTGGCGCTGCTCAGGGCCGCCTTCTCTGACCGGCAGCGCGGCCGGGCGGTTGGCACCTGGTCGAGCGGGATTGCGATCTCGTCGGCCCTGGGTCTTGTTGTGGGCGGCTGGATTGTTGACCACGGCTCGTGGCGCTGGGTGTTTTTTCTCAATGCGCCGCTGGCCCTGGTTGTCCTGAGCGTGGTGTACTGGCGCATCCCCGACAGCCCGGTTGGCGCGCCGGTTGGCAAGCTGGACTGGCCCGGCGCGCTGCTGGTCACGCTGGGGCTGGGCAGCCTGGTCTACGGTCTGCTCGAAGCCCCGCAGCTCGGTTTCCGCCATCCGTTCGTGTTCGGGGCGCTGACGCTGAGCGCCGGCGTCCTGGCCGGGTTTCTCCTGGTCGAGCGCTCCAGCCCGGCCCCCATGCTGCCGCTCGGCCTGTTTCGGTCACGCACGTTCCGGGGGGTGAATCTGCTCACCCTGCTGCTGTACGCCGCGCTGGGCGGCAGCCTGTTCTTTTTGCCGTTCTGCCTGATTCAGGTCCACGGTTATTCCGCCACCCAGGCCGGGGCGGCATTTCTGCCGATGAGTGCCATCATGTTTACCGGCTCGCGCTGGGCCGGCGGTCTGGTGGCTCGCTACGGCGCCCGGCGGCCGCTGCTGATCGGGCCGTGTGTGGCGGCCGGCGGCTATGCCGTCCTGGCCCTGCTGGGCCATGAGAGTCGCTACTGGAGCGGTTTCTTTCCCGGCATCGTGGTGGTGGCGACCGGCATGATGATCACCGTCGCGCCGCTGACCAGCACCGTGCTGGGCGCGGTTGACCAGCGCTACGCCGGCCTGGCCTCGGGCCTGAACAGCGCGGTCTCACGGACGGCCAGCCTGCTGGCCATCGCCGTGTTGGGCATTGTGGCAGTCAGCGTGTTCAACGCCCAGCTCGACCGGCGGCTGGACGCGCTTCAGGTTCCAGCCCACATTCGACACCAGCTCGATGTCGAGCGCGCCAAGCTGGCCGCAGCCCAAGCCCCGGCCGGTTCCGATGAACAGCTTCGTTCGGCCCTGGAGGGGGCGATTGACGACTCTTTTGTGACGAGTTTTCAGTGGCTGATGGCGATTGCCTCGGGCTTGGCCTTGCTGAGCGCGGGCAGTGTGTGGTGGCTGATCGAGGATACCGGACCGGACCACACGGACGTTTCTCTGACGTAGCACCAAAGAGCTGAACAGTCGGCTTTCCCCCCGATTCGGTCATACTCAGGCGTCCAAAGCGGGCGCGACGCTCAAGTTGCGCGTTCATAGCCTGCCAAATTCCTCCTTCACCCTCCCCTTGGCTGCGGCTGCCCGATGGTTATAATAAGCGCCGTTCAGGAGACTCCATGTTGTCAGATCACTACCAGCGTCCGCTCAAAGACCTGCGCATCTCGGTGACCGACCGGTGTAATTTTCGCTGCACCTACTGCATGCCGCTCGATGAGTACGAGTGGCTGGAGAAGAGCGAGGTCTTATCCTTTGAAGAAATCACCCGGGTGGTGCGCCTGTTCGTCCGACTGGGCGTGGAAAAGGTCCGTTTGACCGGTGGCGAGCCCATGGCCCGGCGGGACCTGGAGAAACTGATCGCCAAACTGTCGGCCCTGGAAAACGCCCCGGAACTGTGCCTGACGACGAACGGCTCACTGCTGGCCGACAGAGCCGCCGACTTCAGAGCGGCCGGCCTGCGCCGCATCAACGTCAGCCTCGACTCGCTGCGGCCCGAGCGCTTCCGTCAGATCACCAAGCGGGGCGATCTCAGCAAGGTCGTGGACGGCCTGTTTGCCGCCCAACGGGCCGGCCTGTCTCCGATCAAGATCAACGCGGTCATCGAACGCGGGGTGAATGACGACGAGATCCTCGACCTGGTCGCCTTTGCCCGCGAGCACGGCTTTGCCCTGCGGTTCATTGAATTCATGGATGTCGGCAACGCCAACGGCTGGCAGTCCGACAAAATCGTCACCAAGCAGGAAATCCTCCAAACGATTCAGGGCCGGTTTCCGCTGCGCGAGATCGGCCGCGACAAGGGCAGCGCGCCGTCGGTCGATTATGCCTTTGTGGATGGCGACGGTGATATCGGCGTAATCGCCTCGGTCAGCGAGCCGTTCTGTACCAGCTGCACCCGGGCGCGTCTGACCGCCGACGGCAAGTTTGTGACCTGCCTGTTTTCCAACACCGGTTATAACCTGAAAGCCCTGCTGCGCAACGGCGCCTCGGATGACGATGTCCTGGCCGTCCTGGGCCGCATCTGGGGCACACGTCGGGATCGCTACTCGGAAGAGCGGCTGGCCGCACTGCGGTCCGCCGCAGGCTACGACCCGAAAGAACACAAAAAGATCGAAATGATCAGTCTGGGCGGCTGAGCTTCCAGCGCGCCCAAAACCAGCGCTAAAATCTGGTCGTCAGCTCCGGCATGACCGCCAGGGTCTTGAGGTCGTATACACTGACCTCCCCGCCCCCGCGGTTGTCGGCGAGCTGCAACAGCCCCACCGTTCCGGGTTGGGCCGCATAGTTGTGGGGAAAGGTCGGGCTGCCGGGATTGATGACCAGCACCTGGCCGTGGCGCTTGACGCCTTCAACATGGGTGTGGCCGCACACGATGAAATCGGTGGGACCGTCAAAGTAGAACTCCATGGTGCGTTCGATGGGCCACTGGGAGAAGTCCTCGGGATCCAACACATCGTGCACCAGCCCGATCCGATAGCCGGCCGCGCTGGTGACCGCAGCCTCGCGTAGGCGCGGGTCGTCGGGGACAACCGGGCGACCGCCCGAGCCGTCGTCGCCGTTGCCCCGACAGGCCAGCACCGGGGCGATATCTTCCAGCCAATCGAGCACCTCCAGACAGTGCAGATCGCCGGCGTGGAGGATCAGATCCGCTCCGGCAAAAACCGTGCGCACCTGGCCCGGCAGTTCGGGCATGGCTTCGGGAATATGGGTGTCGGAAATCAGACCAATTTTCATCTGGTGTCTCGCTTCTTGGGGCGACTATATCGGCTGGACAGGCGTTCGGCAACGTGAGATGTAGGGGGGAAGATTTAGGCGAAAGGGGTCGGCGTATGTCGAGCACCGACACGGCACGTCTCGCACTCACGACACTGAGCGAAGAAGAGAGGCTGTTTCAGTCCATGGTCCGGGAGTTTGCCGAGGAGAGGGTCAAACCGCAGGTCATGGACATGGACCGGGCGGCCAAGATCCCGCGCGAGCTGATCGATCGACTGTTTGACCTGGGCGTGATGGGGGTTGAGATCCCGCTGGAGTACGGCGGGGCGGGATCGAGCTTTTTCATGGCGATTCTGGCCATCGAAGAAATGGCCCGGGTCGATCCTGCGGTATCGGTGTGTATCGATGTCCAGAACACCCTGGTCATCAACGCCTTCCGGCGCTGGCTGACGCCGGACCAGCAGGCCCGGTTCCTGCCCCGGCTGGCCACAAACACGGTCGGCAGCTACTCGCTGTCAGAGTCCGGTTCGGGCAGCGACGCCTTCGCCCTGAAAACCCAGGCACGCCCGGACGGCGACACCTATGTGCTCAACGGCCGTAAGACGTGGGTCACTAACGGCGATGACGCGGGGCTGTACATGCTGTTCGCCAACGCCGATCCCGACAAGGGCTATAAGGGCATCACCGGCTTTGTCATCGATCGTGAGATGCCCGGGTTCAGTGTCGGCCGCAAAGAGGACAAGCTCGGCATCCGGGCCAGCTCTACCTGTGAGTTGATCCTGGAAGACGTGCGGGTGCCGCGCGAAAACGTGATCGGCCAGGTCGGCCAGGGCTACAAGGTGGCCATTGAGACGCTGAACGAGGGGCGCATTGGTATTGCGGCGCAGATGATCGGCCTCGCCCAGGGCGCGTTCGACGCGGCCAAAGACTACGCCCTGGAGCGCCAGCAGTTCGGCCAGGCCATCGCCCAGTTCCAGGCCGTGCAGTTTCAGCTGGCCGAGATGGCGACCGAAATCGAAGCCGGCCGCCTGATGGTCTATAACGCGGCGCGGCTGAAAGACGGCGGCCAGCCCTTCCGCCAGCAGGCGGCGATGGCCAAGTACTACTGCTCGCAGACTGCCGAACGGGTGGCCTCGCAGTCGCTGGAAATTTTTGGCGGCAACGGTTTCATCAAAGACTTCCCGGCCGAGAAGTTCTACCGCGACGCCAAGATCGGCAAAATCTACGAAGGCACGTCCAATATTCAGCTCCAGACGATCGCCAAGAACATGTTGGGGAGATAAACACATGGCAGGACCAACCCGTATTGTGACCGACACCATGGCCGGGCTGAAAATGCCCGATTTCGATATCTGGAGTGACTGGGTCTCGACCGTACTGGGCCAGAACCCCGGTCCGTTTACCGGTCCCGGCACCAACACCTACCTGGTTGGCAAGGGCAAGAAGCCGATTTTGCTGGACACCGGTATCGGGCTCGACGTGTATGATCCCCTGCTCAAGCAGGGTCTGGCCGAGACCAAGAACGGCGCCACCGAACTGCAAGAGATCGTCATCACCCACGTGCACCAGGACCACATCGGCGGCACGCCGCACGTCCAGGCCCAGTTCGGCGAGCTGCAGGTGTCCAAGAAAGCCTGGCCGGGCAAGGACGAGGTCCACAATTTCCCGCTCACCTATATCGAGGACGGGGCCAGAGTTGAAACCGACGGGGCCACCCTGCGCGCGATCCATACCCCGGGCCATGCGCGGGATCATCTGTGTTACTACCTGGAAGAAGAAAAGGCCCTGTTTACCGGCGACCTCGTCCTCGGAGCGGGCACGACCGTGATCCCGGAAGAGGGCGGCGGCTTGATCAAGTATCTGCCCTCGCTGCGCAAACTCCTCAAGCTGGACCTGTCGGTCATCTATCCGGCCCACGGCCCGGCCATCCGCGAGCCGTATAAGAAGCTGAACGAGTATATCGCCCATAGAGAGCTGCGCGAACAGCAGGTGCTGGACGCCCTGCGGGCCGGACTGAGCGAGATTCCGGCCATGGTCAAGCGCATCTATGTTGACGTGCCTGAGTTTCTGCACAAGGCTGCGGCCGGCTCGGTCCGCTCACACCTGATCAAGCTGGAAAAGGAGGGGGTGGTCAAACACGACGGCGAGGAGTGGGCCCTGACCTAGCACCTTGTCCGTAGTCATGGCCGACACAGAGACGGGCGCTAACTGAACAACACCTTGGCCAGCTCGGACCGGAAATGCTCGGACAGCTCGCTGCGCGCCCCAACCACGTCAAAGACCTCCAGCATCGCCTTACGCGCGCCGTCGTCCTGAAAGCCGCGATCTTTTTTTACGATCTCCAGATATTCGGTCAGCGCCTCCTGGTATTTGCCCGAGGCGGCCAGAGCCTGGGCCAACTCAAAACGCGCCTCCAGGTCGTCGGGATTGGCCGCCAGCTTGTCCCGGTACTCCTGTTCATTGCCCGCATTTTCCCCGCCCTGCTTGAGGCGAATCTGGGACATCAGCTGCTGGGCGGCGTCCGATTCTGGCGTGTTGAGCGGGATCTTGCCCAGCAGCGCCAGGGCATCGGCGTCGTCCCCACGCTCGACCAGCAGGCGGCTCAGCCCGAGCAAGGCCAGAGGCTGGTTTTCTTCCTTTGACAGCGCCGCCCGATACAGGCTCTCGGCACCCTGGGTTTTGCCCTCCTCTGCCAGCCGCATGCCCTCACGGGCCAGACTCTCGGCCTCGGACGGCAGCAGGTCTGCCACAAACTGGCGGATAGCCGGCTCCGGCTGGGCTCCCAGAAACTCTCCGGCAATGGCGCCGTTGCGGATCGCCTTGACGGCCGGAATGCTCTGGATGGCAAACGCCTGGGCCAGCATCGGGTTGTCATCCACATTGATTTTGGCCAGCACGAACTTGCCGTCCTGCTCT